>JBHHXV010000172.1:0-5092 GCA_046757225.1 bacterium | reverse complement strand
CAGCAGTTCGGTTATCGGCAGCATTCCCCGCCGCTGGTTCAGAGCCACCACAATCTTGTTGATTTTCCGATCATTGACCAGGGACAAAAGATTGTTTTGCAACCCGATAATTTCCTGTCCCATGATCTTTTTGCCGATATGTTTGGGGGAGTTATCGATCAGGCCTTCCAGTTTATAGCTGCTGTTATCCTTTTTCAGAAGCTCATGAACAACGATTCGAGCCATGCTTCCCGAACCGAGAACCACAACTTTTTCCGTTAAATCAAGTTTGTAGATGGACCATTTGAATAAAACCCGCCAGCCTATTATAGAGAACAGGGTCAACAACATAACGTACAAATACAACCCGTTGCTCAAAATATGATAAGGAAAACTCAAATAATATATGGTAAGAATGAAGCTAATGGAAATTATGGTGATAAACGCTTTCAGAACAAGGTCTATCAGGCCGATCCCGCCTTCCAGCTTATGCAAACCGTTAACGGAAAATATTATTTGACACAAGAGTGTTATAAAAGAAAATTCCAGGACTAACTCAAGCCAAAAAACCGCTTTCCCTTCGGGCAAAGCCAACCAGCAGACCAGATAACAAAACAGAAAAATCGAACAGCTGTCGGCCAGGAAAAGAACACTGTTTCTAAACCTTATGCTGCTGAATAACATCTCGTTACTTTTATAATTTTCCTTACCTTGAACAAAAGATACACCTACACAATTATGTAATTATATGATAAATATTAAAAGGAAACAATAAAAGATCGGGCTTGTTTCATCCAGATAAAGAACTATCAAGCATTGAGAGCGAAATGACCGATCAAGCCCGGGGAGAGGGAAGCTTAAAATAAGGCATGAGGGGAAGGTATTCCATCAAAGTGGCTTCGATGAAATATTTATAGTGGATCGCCAGCTCTCCGGCCGGGATCCTGTCAGTGCGGTTCGTCTCTTTGTACATGGTTTCGGCGGCGGCGAATATCCGGTTATGCTCCAGGAAAAAGGTCCGGCAGAACTTCAACTGATCCCTGATATACAACCCCAGCGGCCGGGGCCGGCCCTGCTTATACTTCGCTTTCAGTTCGGCCAGATCTTCCTTGAACCGGTGAAAGCCGTAAACAATCAGCAGAGCCAGCATATAATCATCCAGGTCGATCAACTGAGACACGGGAATATCGTCGATTGACTGAAGGTTGAAGTGCCAGGGTAGAACCGGTATCAGATCAAGTTCCCGGTTCCAGTCATGGAAAATTCTCTGGCGCAGGCGGATCGAATAACCAAGAGAGACGATTTTTTTTATCAGCTTTCCCGGCCGGCCGGCCGGGGTGGAAGTATACAATTCCACCATTCCCATGGGGCACGGTTTGACCAGGGCCAGAAAATCGCCCTCTTTCACCCACAACGCCGCTTCCCGGAAATCACAGCCGATCGCTTTTGACAAAGGATCTAACATCAGCACCGCCGGGCCAGGGAATAAAACCACAGGTAAGCGGCCCCGCTCTTTTTCAGCACCTTACAGATTTCACTGGAAGTGGCACCAGTAGTCAGGACGTCATCCACCACCAGAAACCGGCCGTTTTTCACTGATTCCCCTTTGGCTACGGCAAAGGATCCTTTAATCATCCTCTTCCTTTCCGACCGGGACAAGCCCACCTGTGAATGGACGTTGCCGGTTTTTTTCACCAGGTTGGACAAAAGAGGAAGATCGAACCGCCGGGAGATCGCTCTGGCCAGAATGACACTCTGATTGAATCCCCGTTCTCTCAGTCTGGCGGGATGCAGGGGAACCGGTATAATGCCGTCCAAGGCAGCCATCTCCGGGTATGTATCGAGGCTCTCCGCCATCCTCCGGGCCAGAACCCGCCCGATTCGGGTATGCCCCCGGTACTTGAATAAAGGAATCGCTTCTTTAAGAGCATCATCATAGAAGAAGAGCGACGCCGTACGGTCAGCCCGGGGATTGACCGGCCGGCAATTACCGCACCTGGTTAACCGGGATTCTCCGGTAAACAGAGGCTGACCGCAAAACTCGCAAGCCTCCCCGATAACCAGGAAATTCTCCAGGCAGACCGGGCAGAGCGGAGAGAAATCAAAGAGCTTCTCCCGGCAAAGCGGACAGAGGGACGGGGAAACCAGCTCAAGAAGCGACCAGACCCCGAACCTGACCCCTTTCCAGATTAACTCTCGTTTTCTCCCCATGTAATCATATTCATTTCAAAAAGGCCGCTCAACTCGGGACGGTAAGGAATCACCCGGACATAAAAACCATGACGACCGCTTCTTTCACAGGGAAGACAGCCGCTGAAATTGTAATATCCCTTTCCCTGCTCTTCAAACTCGGTCATCTGAACCGGTTTTCCCCCGGAAATCCGGCGGTTGTGATCCAGAACCCCGTAATACAGTTCGACCCGGACATCACCGGGAGAAAGGTTTCCCAGAAAAACTCGGCAGGAAACCGAAAAACACCGGCCGACTTTCAAGTCCTTGGATATATCGGCTTCGACCCCCGCCACCCGGACCTTATCCCATTCCGTCCGGATCATTTTTTTCCAGCCGGAAATCTGTTTACCCACCTCAAAGCCGTTCCGGGATAATTCCCGCTGCCGCTCATGAGCCGGAACATAAGACTGCTGGACATAATTTTGAATCATTCGATCGGTATTGAACACAGGACAGAGGTTTATCATGGAGGTTTTCATCAGATCCACCCATCTCCGGGGGATGCCGTTACGGCCCCGCTCGTAAAACTTGGGAACTATCACCTGTTCCAGCATATCGTAAATAGCGTTTGATTCCACCTGATCCTGGTAATTGAAATCATCATATTTTTCCCCATGCCCGATCGCCCAGCCGACATCGTTGCTGTAAGCCTCGTCCCACCAGCCGTCTATGATGGAAAAGTTGATTCCGCCGTTAACGGTCGCCTTCATGCCGCTGGTGCCGCTGGCTTCCTGAAAACGCCGGGGGGTGTTCAGCCAGACATCCACTCCCTGGATCAGGTTCCGGGAAACATCGATATCGTAATCTTCCAGAAAAACTATTCTATGCCTTAAATCATATTGATGAATAACATGGATGATATGTTTTATCAAATCCTTGCCGGCGTTATCTCTGGGATGGGCCTTGCCCGCGAAGATCAGCTGCACCGGCCGGTCTTTGTTATTAAGAATGTTGATAAGACGCTCAACATCGTAAAAGATCAAGGTAGCCCGCTTATAGGTGGCGAATCTGCGGCCGAACCCGATAGTCAACGTATCCGGATTCAAGACCTCCTCAGCCTGAGCCACCGATCTGGGACTGGCTCCCTGTTTAATAAGGTTCCTGGATAATTTCCGCCGGGAAAACACCACCAGTCTTTCCCTCAAACGACCCCGGGTCATCCATAACTCTTCCGCCGGAATATGCTCGATCCGTTTCCAGATCTCCTTTTCCGCAGGTTTAAAGATCCAGCCGGGCCCCAGGTAGCGCCTCAACAAAACGAACATCTCCTTGGAAACCCAGCTGTTGAGATGCACCCCGTTGGTCACATGGGAGATCGGAACCTCATCCAAAGGAACGTCAGGCCAGTGATGACACCACATCTTCCGGGAAACTTCGCCATGAAGCCTGCTGACCCCGTTGGTATTACGGGCCAGACGCAGAGCCAGCACCGCCATGCTGAACATACCGTTCTGGTACTCTTCTCCCAAAGCCAGGAATTTGTCTTCGCTTATACCGAAATCCCGGATAAAGTGAGCGAAATATTCCTTTATCTTCTCCCTGGGAAAAACATCGATCCCGGCCGGAACCGGGGTATGCGTGGTAAAAACGTTGCCGGCGGCGGTTACCTCACGGGCCTCTTCAAAAGAGAGCTTCTTGTTTTTTATCGCTTCCCGGATTCTCTCCAGTCCCAGAAAAGCGGAATGCCCCTCGTTCATATGATAGACGGTCGGCTTGATTCCCAAGAGCTTCAAAGCCCTTACTCCGCCCACGCCCAACACGATTTCCTGGCGGACCCTCATTTCGTTGTCTCCGCCATAAAGCTGGCTGGTAATCGCCTGATGTCTGGTGCTGTTCTCTTTTATATTGGTATCCAGCAGATAAAGCCTGATCCGCCCCACCCTGACTTCCCATATCCGAAGCAGGAAACTGCCGTCAGGAAAATCAAGTTCGAACATCAGGGGTTGGCCGTCTTTCCGGCGAAGCATTTTCAGGGGCATGGTATAAAAGTCGTTATGAGGGTACGATTCCTGCTGCCAGCCGTCCCGGTTGAGGTACTGGTGAAAATACCCCTGTTGATACAATAAGCCGACCCCCACCATAGGCAGCCCCAGATCGCTGCTTGACTTCAAATGGTCTCCCGCCAATATCCCCAGGCCGCCGGAATAAATGGGCAGACATTCGGACAAACCGTATTCCGCCGAAAAATAAGCCACCAGGAAGTCGTCATGCTCTTGATATTTTTTCTTGAACCAGGTCTTTTTTTCCCGGTCTTCCCGCTCATAACCATGGTAAATATCCTGAACCCTCTGCTGGTGAGCCAGAAAGGAATCGTCGCCCGAAAGGAAGTCGAGACGCTCCTGGCTTACCATGCCCAACATCATCACCGGATTATGGGTTACCTTCTTCCAGAGTTCCCGGTCCAGACGGAGAAACAGATCTACGGCTTTATGGTTCCAGGTCCACAACAGATTATAGGCAATATCCCGCAGCGGCTCCAGGTTCTTGGGAAGAAAAGGAACTACATTATATTTATATGGCTTAATTGGAGGCATCGATTTTATTCTTGTTTATGAGCTCCGACCGCTAAATAATAAACGAAAAAAACAGCAGTCAAAAAACAGGTAACAAGTAAATAAGCGTCAACATCGTAAAAGATCTTCGGCAGAGGTATCTTAACGGTAAACATGGCGATCAGGGCATAGATGATGGAAGTGAGCCCCGATACCACCCCGAATACCGCCAGTAACAAAAAAATGATTCTTGACATGTTTACACCACGTTACCGTTAATAAATTGTTGAACCGGCTCATCTTCGGAAATCCCCAGTCTTTGACAAAGCCTCTTAATCAGCGCATCAAAGGTCGGTTTCACTTCCGCCTTATCCTCCAGCAGAAGATGC
>JBHHXV010000171.1:0-5123 GCA_046757225.1 bacterium | reverse complement strand
TGCTTCTGGCTTACTTGATCTAAATCTTCTTTTGTTAAAGCTCGACCATCTTTTCGTATTTCTGCAGCCGCTGCCTGAACTCAGGGGCGTAATTAAACACCAAAGCCAGGCTGTTCCGGTTCTCCTCTGTTTCCTTTCTCAGGTTTTTCAGGTTATCGTATCTTCCATAGAGGCTGTAATTAACCCGGGTATATATATATCGGCCGATCAATCCGCTAGCCACCACCAGCAAAGTGGAATAGAGGGTTACCTGGCTGTTGAGGGAACCTATCCGGAAGTTGGAATGAAAGATAACCATCACCGGCCCGATAATGCCCATGACCCAGTGGATCTGAAACCAGCGCTTGGTAGAGCCCCAGCCGTGCATGAACTTGAACATTTTACGGGCCGGGTACAAAAGCATAAGCAGCATGATCGAGCTGCCGATGATGCCCAGCCAGTAGCCCAGTCCCGATTCCGCCGTAAAAAACTCCTGGCCGCGGGTTTTCCACCCCAGATAGAGTACCAGGGAAACCACCAGGAAGAAAATTATCGTGGGCCAATGCAGGGACGACCTCTGTTGCTCACTTGACAATGTTTGATTATTGTCATTCACAGGCAGAATATCACTTTTTTTCTTTTTATCCGAAATTCAACCGGTTACTGAAGGTAATGATTTTCGGTCTGGTAATATACTATAAACCGTGTTTTTTTAGAATCTTTTTTTATCATATTTAGAACAGACTGAAAAACCAGTCTTTTTCGGTTTTGTAGCGTTCGAGCAACTTGAGAATTTTTGCGTTGTCTTGGGCCAGCGTATAGACTTCTTCCCTTTTTTTATTACGGATTCTGGGATTGGCGCCGTTATCCATCAGGATTTTTACCGTTTCCCGGTACCCTCCGGTCACGGCCAGTATCAAAGCGGTATTGCCATTGGCGTTTTTCGCGTTTATCTCCGACCCTCCGGAGAGCAGATCCTGTATAATGAGGCTGTGTCCCCGGCTGGCCGCCAGAAGAAGAGCGGTGTTCCCCCTCCGGGTGGTAGCGCGCACATCGGCGCCCTGCCCCAGCAATTTTCTGACCACCCCGTCATAGCCGAGCCAGGAAGCGCGGATAAGTACTGTGCTGCTGTCCGCGTATCTTCTGCCGATATCCGCTCCGCCAAGGAGCAGGCTTTCCACTGTTTCGGTCCGGCCTTCGCACACGGCAAACCAGAGAGCGGTATTTCCCTTTTTGTCAGTGGTATTAACCCTGGCTCCATGGTCAAGCAATATCTTGACGGTGTCGGCCATTCCCTGCCCGGAGGCGGACATTAACGGGGTGACGCCCCCTGAATCAGACCGGTTGATCTCAGCGCCCGAATCTATGAGAAGAGCGGCGGTATCCTTATGGCCGCCGGCAATCGCCCGCGAAAGCGCGGTCTCACCGTTTATCAGCCTGGCGTTCACCTCGGCCCCCGCCCGGAGCAACCGGCGCGCCACTTTGCTTCTGCCGTATTCGGCCGCCCAGATAAGCGGGGTTTTGCCGTCCACTTGCCCGATATTAGGATCGGCCCCTTTTTCCAGCAGCAGTTTCACGATGGAATCACGGCCCTGCCAGGCAGCCCGGCTGAGCGGCGTATGCCCCTGTCCGTCCCTTTCGTTTACCTTCACTCCCTTTTCCATAAGTGAGCGCAGGATACCGGCCTGTCCCAGCCAGGCGGCCGTCATCAGCGGAGACCAGAGCGCGTAAGGATTATCTTTTTTATCATCAGCGGAATAGGCCCGCTCCAGAATCGAGTGGTCATCCACCTTGATAAACAGTGATTTTACCTGTTTCCGCCGGATTTCATGTTTAGAAGTTTTCGGGTTCTTTACCTTGATGACCGATGACTTTATCTCTCTGCGTTTAACCCTTTTTCCTGTGGCTCCCAAAGCCAGCAGGGTTTTTACTACGCTCAGGTGTCCCCTGCTTTCCGCCAGATCGAGAGCGCTCTGTTTTTCCCGGTTTCTGCTATTGATCTCCGCCCCTTTATTGACAAGATAGGTCACCAGATCCAGGTCTCCCCTGCGGGAGGCGATCATCAAGAGGGTGTCGCCCCGGGAGTCGGCCGCCTTGATTTCCGCTCCCGCTCCGGTAAGCAGTTCCACCATTTTCCTGTCCCCTTTGTTCACAGCCGTCATGAGCGGGGCGCAGCCCCGGGAATCCCGGACATTGATATCGGAACCGGCTTTCAGCAATAATGCCGCGATGGCTGTCTGACCCGCCCTTACCGCAACCAGCAGGGCGTCATCGCCGTATCGGTCTTTAAAGTCAACCCTGGCCCCGGATGAGATCAGCGCTTTGACCACTGCGAGACGCCCCTGGGCGGCCGCCTCGATCAGCGGAGTCCGGCCGGTCTTGTCCCTGCTGTTGCTGTCCACGCCTTGACCGATCAAAGCCTGAACCTTTTTTATCCGGCCCGTACCGGCAGCCCAGAAGAGCAGGCTGACCGGGTCCCCCTCGTAACCGGTCTTTTCTTTGTCAACCGGATTTACGGCTGTCTGGAGTTTCGCCAGCATGGAGATCGCCATCTTGTGCCCATGTTCAGCGGCAGACTCGAACCAGTTTCTGGCGTCACTTTTGCTGGGGTTCACTCCCCAACCGTTGTTATACATTACTCCCAGGTTGTACTGGGCCTTTACCTCTCCCTGTCCAGCCGCCTTATTAAACCAGGCAAAGGCCTGCTTATAGTCTTTCGCCACCCCCCGGCCGGAACGGTAAAGAACCGCCAGCCGGTACTGCGCCTCGGCATTCCCCCCTTCAGCCAGAGGAAGCAGCAGACCGGCCGCTTTGACGTAATCCTTTATTCTCACTGCCTCTTTCACTGCATCGAGCTTGCCGGCTCTCCCTGCGCCGGCGCTGGAGAAGAAAATTACCAGAAATAATATTATCTCCTTATTTTTAAGGTGTTCCATATTTCGTTTCCACGGTAATGCCGATCGATTTTAAAAACCCGGTGGGCAGTATCCCGCCCGCGCTGACGATGACGGCATCGTTTTTTATCTCATGGATCCGGCCTTCCTGGTCTATCTGGGCGTGCGTGTCGGTAATCGATTTGACATTGGATTTCATCAGGAGGTTCAGCCGTTTTTCCGCCACCGCCGCTTCCACTTTCTGCCGGTTCTTTTCCTTGGCCCGGGTAAAGGCCTCGCTCCGGTAGGAAAGGGTCACCGTGGTTCCCGGCTCTTCGGCGATGGTGGTGGCCGCTTCCAGAGCGCTGTCACCGCCCCCCACTACCAGCACATGCTGTCCCCGGTATTGCTCGGAGTCTATCAGCCGGTAAACCACTTTGGTTCTGTCTTCACCCGGAACCCCGAGCTTCCGGGGAGTTCCCCGGCGGCCGATCGCCAGCAGCACCGCCCTGGCATTATAAGTATCGCGCGAAGTCTTTACCTCAAACCCGTTCTCCTTTTTAACCAGGCTCTCCACCCGCTCGTGGTAATTAATCTTGACCCCGCTTTTTTTCTCCACCTTCCGCCAGAAATCCAGCAACTCTTCCTTGGTCGTTTCTTTTATTTTGACTTTGCCGAAGGTGGGAAGATATACTGGAGCGGTCATGACCAGCTTGCCGCGGGGATAGTGGAAAACCGTGCCGCCCAGGGAGTCCTGTTCCACGGTAACGACATTCAGATTGAGCTCTTTGGCGGCTAGCGTAGCGGAAAACCCGGCCGGCCCGGCCCCGACGATAAAAACATCCAGCAGTGAACCGTCTTTTCCGTCCTGGTCTTTGACAATGAATTCCAGGGCCTGGCGGCCCTGTTCGATGGCATTGCGGATAAGTCCCATCCCCCCCAGCTCGCCGGCTATATAAACCCCTTTGACGTCAGTCTCGAAAGTAGGGGAGACATAAGGGATATCCACCCCTCGTCTTTCGGTGCCGAAAACCAGGGTGATCGCTCCGTGGGGGCAGGCGGTTTCGCAGGCGCCGTGACCGATGCAGTAAGTAGGGGACAGCAGATGACATTTTTCATCGATGAGACCGAGGACCCGATGCGAGCCCTGTTCGGGACAGGCGTCGATACATGACCCGCAGCCCAGGCATTTGTTATGATCGACTATCGGGTGCAGCGAGGGAGGCTCTATCAGTCCCGACTCATTTGCCTTGTCCCGGGCGTCTTTGTTTTTATAGCCCTTTTTCGCTTTTATCCAGAAGTATACGCCCCAGATCAGGGCAACGGGGATTGAATAATAACCCCAGAAAACAAGTGAGGTGGATCCGTTCATGTTTAATAATTATACCATAAAGGAAAAGATTAGATATCTTGACCGGAGATGGAAGCTGTTATTTCTGTTTCCGGCGCTTTACGTTTTCTACAAATTATTTTTTCCGCTCGGGTTACAGGGTATTTCAAGCCCCCGCCGGAGAAGCGAATACATTGTCCGGCAGGTAACCAGGAAAGAAAATTCTCCCTATGTCATAGATTTGAGCGGGTCCGTTTCCGGCCGGTTCAGGTTCTGCGTTCTCGGCGATTCCGGCAGCGACTCGGCTTCTCAGCGGATGATAGCGGACCGGATGCTTGGCCGCTCACCGGAGTTTATCCTGCATACCGGAGACCTGGCTTACTACCGGGATCGAAAATATGAATTCGAGAATAATTTCATCAAGGTTTATAAAAGGTTTAGAAAGATCCGGTTTTATCCGGCTTTAGGAAACCACGATTATCTCCATAACTTCGGCGCGGTGTTTTTTTCCTATTTTTCTTATCTGCCTAATAGATATTATCAATTGAGAACAGGGCTGGTGGATTTCTTTGCCCTTGACTCCAACAGCCTTCTCCTTGGCCGGAATCTCGACCCTGACCAGATCGACTGGCTGAAATCGCGTCTAAGGAAATCGAACCGAAGATGGAAGGTCGTTTATCTTCACCACCCCCTGTTTTCCAGCGGCCAGCATGGAGATCACCAGCCACTGATCGATGCCTTGAAAAAGATCTTTGAACAGGCCGGGGTAAACCTCGTCCTTTCCGGGCACGATCATGATTATGAACGGTTGAAAGTAATTAACGGGGTGCGTTATCTGGTCACCGGCGGAGGGGGAGGAACGGTCAGAAAACAGAAAAGGCTGGATAACCCCTATTCCGAACTGTTTTTACCAAAGTATCATTTTCTGACAATGACGGTCG
>JBHHXV010000170.1:0-5131 GCA_046757225.1 bacterium | reverse complement strand
ATACCATAAGCGGCGATAGCATAAGTTCCATAGGCGCTGACCAGTTTCATGATTATCAGGGTGGCCATGATCCGCAGCAGAATCTGAAAGGCTCCGGGGATAGAGATGGCCAGCATTACCGCCAGAATTTTTCCTCTGATCCGGATACGGTCGAACACGATTTTCAGCTTTCCCTTGAACAGCCAGTATATTTGAAAAGAGACTGCGATAAGCTGGGAAAAAATCGTACCGTAAGCCGCTCCGTTAATTCCCATCCGGGGAAAGAAAGCCCAGCCGAAAATAAGGCAGGGGTCGATCAGGATATTGATGGTGTTGGCTATGATAAGGAAGGTCATCGCTTCGGCGGCGTGCCCGGCTCCCCGGTAGGCGGCGTTGATCACGAACAGAAAAATCACCGCTCCGCACCCCAGGAAAGATATTTTCAGGTACCCCCTTCCCAGGGAGAGCACTTCTCCCTTCGCTCCCAGCAGGGCCAGAAAGTGACCGGCGCTGCGCCAGCCGATCCAGGCGCAGACCGCCGTGATAACGATGGAAATCAAGGCCGCCTGCACCAGCACATCGCCGGCCTGGGAGAAATTTTCTTCTCCCACTCTTCGGGAAATCAGGGCGTTATTGGCGATCGAGACCCCGATGGCCAGGGAAAACATCACCATCAGGATGATTCCCGACATGGAAACCGCCGCGATCGCTTCCGCGCCCAGTTTCCCCACCCAGAACATGTCGATCAGCTGAAAAGAGCTCTGCATCACCATTTCGATAATCATCGGAATGGCCAAGACCAGAATAGTGCGGGACAGATCACCTTCCAGGAGGTTTTGCTGTTGGTTTTTTCTTAAAAAGGAACGTATTGCGGATTACCCATGAGGGAGTAGGTTGGATTTCATCTGTTTGACCGATTAAGTAATTGATTGCTGCTGCTCTTTTTTTTCCTGCTCGGTTTTGCAGTCAATGCAAAGGGTAACCACTGCCCTGGCGAGTAAGCGTTTTTCGCTGATTTCGCATTCGCATTCTTCACAAGTTCCATAGGTATTGTTTTCGATCTTTTCCAGGGCGGTATCGATCTTTTTCATCAACTTGAGATCCCTTTCATTCAGACGCAGCTGAAAATCCCGGTTCATCTCCAGGGAAGATAGATCGGTAAAATCGGCCATCTCCTCGCCTTGGACAGAATGCAGTCCGTCTCTGGTCTTGTTCAGCTCATTGTTCAACTCCTCTTTTTGGGCGAGCAGCTTTTGTTTTATGTCCTTTAATTTCTTTGCATTCATTACAGACAGAAACCTCCTTTTAATATTTTGAAGATATTAAGAAATTATCCAGAAATTTAGTGGAATACCTGCCGTTTACAAAAGTCGAATGCCTGAGCAGCTTCCGATGAAGGGGAATCAAGGTTTTGATGCCTTCGATCGTACATTCATTAAGGGCGGCTTTCATTTTCTCGATCGCTTCGGGCCGGTTTTTTCCCTTGACCACCAGTTTGCCGATCAAGGAATCGTAATAGGGTAGAATCCGGCCCCCGGCATAAGCGGCAGTATCGAACCGGATATTCGGTCCGCCGGGAATATGAAGGGCTTCGATCGTTCCGGGGCAGGGGAGCAGATTTTCCGGGTCTTCGGCGTTTATCCGGCATTCGATTGCGTGACCATCCGATTTTACCTCTGCCTGGGTCAGGGAAAGAGGCTCCCCGGCGGCAATCCGGATCTGTTCCTTGATGATGTCCACATCGGTAACCATTTCCGTAACCGGATGCTCCACCTGAACCCGAGTATTTACCTCTATAATATAGAAATCATGATTCTTATCCACCAGAAATTCCACGGTGCCGACACTGGCATACCCGGCTTTCCTGGTAACCTTCACCGCCGCTTGTCCCATTTTGGTTCTTAAATTATCATCAATCGCTGTTGAGGGCGACTCCTCCAGTATTTTCTGGTACCGCCTCTGGACCGAGCATTCCCTTTCCCCCAGGTAAACCACGTTTCCCTGTTTATCCGCCAGTATCTGGATCTCTATATGTTTGGGAGCCAGGAGGAACTTTTCCACATACAGGTCTATCTCATTGCCGGAGGCGCCGGCTTCCGCCTTGGCCATCATAAAGGCATTGGTGAAACTGGCGTCCGAATGCACCACCCGCATCCCTTTTCCTCCACCCCCGCCCGCGGATTTTATGATTACCGGATAACCTATTTTATTGGCGGTCTTTTGCCCCTCTTCAGGATTGTTTATCTTGCCGGAGCCGGGGAGCACCGGAACCCCGGCAGAGGAAATCAGTCTTCGGGCGGAAATCTTGTCCCCCATAAGCCGGATAATATCCGAGCCGGGACCGATAAAGCTTATCTTGCATGATTCGCATACCTCCGCGAAATGGGGGTCCTCTGACAGGAAACCGTAACCGGGATGAATAGCGTCGGCGTCAGTGATCTCAGCCGCGCTTATTATGCTGGGAATATTGAGATAGCTGTTGACGCTTTCCGCCGGGCCGATACAGACGTCCTCATCCGCGAACCGGACATGGAGAGAATCCCGGTCAGCCTCCGAATAAACCGCCACGGTTCTTATCTGCAACTCCTTGCAGGCCCGGATAATTCTTAGAGCGATCTCTCCCCGGTTGGCTATTAATATTTTATTGAACATTAACTGACTTTTATGGCAAACAACGGCTCTCCGAATTCAACCGGCTGAGCGTTTTTTACCATAACTTCCACTACTTCGCCCTGGGCTACCGACTCGATTTCGTTCATCAGCTTCATCGCTTCGATGATACAGAGGGTGCTTCCCTTTTTCACTTTACCGCCTAACTGGATAAAGGGCGGTTTATCGGGAGAGGGCGACAGATAACAGGTTCCCACCATGGGGGCAGTAATTATTTCCACCCCTGCCTCGTAGACGGTCTTGTCCTCTTCTTCCGGCTGCGGGGAATTGTATGGTAAATGGGGCTGCTGGGAAACAATGGAAACAGAAGGTTGTTTCTTTATTTTTACCTTGAATTCCGGCTCCTCGAACTCCAATTCGTCAATTTCCGATTTGTTGACCATCTCTATGATAGATTGCAGTCTGGCCATCACCTTGGCTTCATTGGTCTTGTTATCGCTCATAATTTTCCCCCCTGCCGTTCTCCCTCACGAAATATTTACCACGATTTCTCTGGGAAGCGAGGTCAAGGTTTGACAGCCTTCCGCCGTGACTGCCACCATATCCTCAATCCTTACCCCTCCATAATCGGGAAGATAAATCCCCGGCTCCACGGTAAAAACCATTCCCTGCTCCAAGCTGGTTTTACTTTGGCTGGAAACTGTCGGTTGCTCATGTATCTCCAGGCCTACCCCGTGACCGGTTCCATGTCCGAAAAATTCACCATACCCCCGGTCTTTGATATAATTTCTGGCGCCGCCGTCTACTTCGGCACAGGCGATTCCCGGCCGGACTGCCTTGATGGCCCTGGCTTGAGCGGACAGGACGGTTTGAAAAATCTCCTTTCCTTTTCCGGCCGGTCTGCCCAGACTGATCGTCCTGCTCATATCAGAGCAGTACCCCTTATACCTCGCTCCCCAATCTATCACTACCAGGTCTCCGGCAACTAGTTTCTTATACGTGGCCCCGGCATGGGGTTTCGCTCCGTTTATACCGGAAGCGACAATCGTATCAAAGGCAGGCTTCCCTCCCCTCTTTTTTATTTCATATTCCAGGCTTAAAGCGATCTCCGACTCCCGCGCTCCCGGCCTTATCAAAGGGAAAACTTCCTTAAAGGCCTCCTCCGCTATTTTCACCGCTTTTTTTATAAAAGCGAGTTCTTCCTCGCTTTTGCTTAACCTTATCTGCTCTACTAATGCTTCCTGTCCCTGCAAAGTTATGGAAACACCGTCCAGTTCCCTCAAAACGGTTTCCAGTTTCTGAAAATCCGCGTAACTGCTGTGGCAGGACTCAAACAGCAGATTGACCGGCCGGATTTCCGATAACAGCTCCTTCAGTTTATCCGGAAACCTGGGGCCTTCGACAAAAACGATTCCCGGAAACAATTCCTCGGCCGCTTGAGTCCGATACCGGAAATCGGAGAGCAGCCAGGCGCTCTCAGACGAAATCAAGAGCTGACCCGAAGACCCGGTAAAACCGGATAAGAACCGGATATTTTCCCGGCCGGAAACCAGAAAAACCGGGTTTTCCCATTTCTTCAGCTTTTCTCTTACCGGCTTCAGTCTATCTATAGACACTAGGCTTGGTTCAAGGCGGAAACGGCCGCCCGGAGCCCCAGCCGGTAACTGTCAATTCCGAAGCCGGTGATTTTTCCCACCACTATGTCGGATATATACGAACGGTGCCGGAACGGTTCCCGTTTATAGACGTTGCTGATATGCACCTCCACCGTGGGAAGCCCGGCTGCGATAATCGCGTCCCGGATAGCCACGCTGGTGTGGGTGTAAGCGGCCGGATTTATAACTAAAGCGCCAAAACCTTCATCCTTGGCTTTTTGAATCCACTCCACCAATTCCCCTTCGTGATTCGATTGGCGGAAATTGATTTCCACTTCCAATACCTTCGCCAAATCGGATAAACCGGCTTCTATATCGGTCAACCTTATTCCTCCATATTCCTTTACTTCCCGAATATGCAGGACATTAAGGTTGGGTCCGTTTAAAATTAAGATCTTATTCCGCATGCTAAATAACGGCCGCCTGAGTCTTGATGGTTTCCTGCAGTTTCTCCAGTTTATCGATATACCGAAGACCGGCCAGCCACTTGGGGTTGCAGTAATAGGCCAACTTCTTGATGACCGTATCCTGGGGGTGAAACAAGAGACCGATCTCCGCCATCTCAGCCGCCCGGGAAAACTCTTTCAGCTCGATCAGCAGCCGGCACATCAATTTTATGGCGCCACCGTGGTCCGGGCGATTTCTCAAAACCGTCAGCAGTGATTTTCTGGCTTTCTCCTGCTTTCCCAGATGATAATTGATCTGGGCATACAGAAACCGGCCGGCCAGCAGGTCGGGAAATTTCAGCAGTCCTTTATAGCACACCTCTTCCGCTTCGGCGAATTTCCTTTCTTTCCTTAAAGAATCAGCCTTTAGCAAAAACCGGATGGAAAGAGGTTTTTCCTGTCTATAGCGGGGTTCCGGCATTTTTCCTCTCCTGTTACACT
>JBHHXV010000169.1:0-5138 GCA_046757225.1 bacterium | reverse complement strand
TTGGATGGAGCCCACCATACCGCCCGCCTTCAAATGGTATACGACAGCTTGCGTAATGGCGAATTTCCCCTGTGGTCCAATCGCTGGTATCAAGGTTATCCCTTATTGCAGTTCTATCCTCCCCTTTTTTTCTTCCTCACGGCTTTGGTCAATCTGCTGATCGGCAACCTCCTTTTATCCGTAAAGCTGATGGCCTTCACCGGGCAGATAATTTCAGGGGTCACAGCCTTTCTTCTGGTAACCGAAATTACCGAAGATCAGCAGGCCGGGCTTATCGGAGGGATGGCTTTTGCCCTTGCTCCGTGGCATCTCTTTCAGATATTGGATTTCTGCCGACATACGGTGATTTTTATTTACGCTTTTCTGCCCCTGCCGTTTCTTTTTTTCGAGAAATATCTTCATCGAAAAATCTCCTTTGTCCGGGCCGGAATCCTGGCCGGACTTTCTTTATCTCTACTGCTGGCTTTTCAGTATGGTTACGCCCTGTTTATCGCCTTGCTTTTTACGCTCTATGTAGCTCTCAACGCCGTCTCCTTTAAAAAGCCGTTTATTGACCGCCGGCATTGGTGGCTCCTGATGATTGCCGGTGTGGTTTGCCTGGGTACTTCCTCGGCTTTTATCGGCCCCTTTGTCATGAACCAATCCACTTCATCTCAATATGTTATGTCCCTAAAAGAATTCAAAGTGGATTCAGCTGACCTGGGTTCCTTGATTGCCCGACAAGATAAGCCTCACTTCCACAAGGGGTATTTAGGTTTAAGCTTTTTTCTGCTGTCGCTGGCAGGTTCATTTTCCGCTTTACGCCGGAAAAAGTTCTCTCTCTTTTTTATGTATGTTTTCTGTTTTTTTCTTGTGCTGGGTCATGAAGTTTTCTTTTACCGATATATCCCCTTTATCTATTCCCAGCAAGCCACCGAACGTCTGATTATATACCTTGTTCTGTTCATGGGAATCATGGCCGGAGAGGGAGTCAGGTTTATAAAAAACAGCTTCTCTTCTTTTCGTAAAGAAGGGGGGTGGCAACCGGTCTTTCTGCTCTTGACGGTTGTCTGCTTCCTGGATGTGGCTGTCATTGCGGATCGTCACTGGGCTACTACCCACGTCATGGACAAGGCTTATAAGGAGTTTACCCGGGCTATTCCCAAGAGAGACCCGTCACATGACCGCACCGTCCGTTCCCTTCTGATCTGCTCCTTTTCCCCGATAAAATGGATGTTCAATCAGGTGTTGCCCGCTACTTTGACTATCGAATCTCCGGTATCAATCGTCGGCATGGAATTCGTTCCCAAGAAAATACCTTACAGCATTTACGGAAAAGAATGGGTCAGACAAGATATCGACAGCCGCAACCGGCTCTTCCCCTCTCAAAAGTTTCTCTATCTGATGAATGTTTATTACATCTTTTACCTTAACACTCGGGGCCAAATGAGGGTATTGAATAATCCCCGCGCCATCTCAGCAATCGCTTCGGGAAACTTGAAATGGAGGGAGGATTTTTCCCGTTCCGGTCAGGGGGGGAAGACAGGCCGGTTGGGCTCCCTGATCAACCGGATGGCTCTCAACCAGAAACGCAACAGCGCCAGCCAATTGTTCCTGATGAAAAGCCGGTCGTTTCCCGCCCGCCCTTTTAACGGAAATTCCCGGCTGCAAGTGCTGGATTTCAGGCAAACCGTCAATAAGAGCTTTTGGGTGCTGGACACCAGTGACAACTGTTACCTGCAGCTGGCTCACAGCTACTATCCCTTTCTGCATGTTTACGTTGATGACCGGGAAACCCGGTTTTATGAAACCGTTTTAGGGACGATCGTTCTTCCGGTATCAGCCGGGAGGCACCGGATTAAAATCGAGCCATATCTTTCCCCTGCCCGGAAGATTTATTTTCTGATAAGTATTGTTTCGCTGGTTTCGGTATTGATCGGATACCGGCTTTTGAAAAAAGAGGGGAAAGGCCCGTCATGAAAAGTTCTGGAACACCTTGATATGATGCGACCCCCGGTACGGCTGATCCCGGTTTACCAGATAATCCAGGATAAGCCGGTCAAGACGGTAAAACAGCCGGGGGAGATATCTTGACAGGCGATAGGTAAGTATTCTCATCGCTAAAAAGTGAGTAGGAATAGTTGCCATCTCTTTAAATCCTAGCTCAGCCAGTTTATCTGCCGTGACCCGGTAGGGTCTCTGCCTGACATGCGGGGAAGCGATTACCGGTTTTCTGGTCAGAAACCTTTCATGCAGCACTATATATTTGCGGGAGAGCCCGGCGAATTTCTCCAGGGTTTCTTCCCATTCCCGCTGGTCGAGGATATGATATAAAACATCAAAGCTGTGGACCAGATCGAAAGTCCGGTCAAGTTTCAATTTATTGAGAGGAGAACAAACGGTTTCAATCTTATTCCCATATTTTTCCGTCAACCGTTCAACGGCATCGGGGGAGATATCCGCCGCCATCACGGCAAACCGTCTGCTCAAAAAGAGATCGACAAAGCAGCCGATACCGCAGCCGGCGTCCAGAACCCGCGGGTTTTCCGGTAAATCCAACTGGGATAATATCTTTTCATACTGCTCCCGGACAATTTTATAAAGGTAATAATTCCCTGTTGGGGAGGAACTCTTTAAGCCTACGGCTGCCAGGGAGTTTTCCTGTTTATGCCGGTTTATCCAATAGTCATGAGCGTCTATCTTTTTCACGAACCCAAACATATCATAAAAGAAATCAAATGAAAATCTCCATTATCATACCGGTTTACAATGAGCGGGAAACAATCAGAGCGTGTCTGGAAGCCTTGTTAAAGCAGGAATACCGGAAAGAAGATTATGAAATAATCGTTGTTAACGACTGCTCAACCGACGATACCCGGAAAATTGTCGAGGGCTGTCCGGTGCGGCGGATAAATCTGGAAGAGAATTCCGGCCGGGTGATTGCCCGGGAAAGAGGGGCCGAGGCCGCCTCTTTTGACAATCTACTGTTTCTTGATGCCCGGGTGATAGCGTCCGGCGACCTCTTGAAAAAAATCGGTGAAATCGGTTATCAACCCCTGATGGCGGGCGAGCAGGGGGAAGACAAGTACCGCTCCCCCTTTGACACGCTCTTCTATCTGATCCGCAAAAAGGTTTACGCCCCCTATTATCCTCAACGGGACTGGGGAAAGGAGTTGTGGATCGACCGGGACAACTTTGACCGGGCCCCAAAAGGTACGACCTGTTTTTTCTGCTCACGGAAGCTGTTCCTGGAATCGATTCCCGATATCAAGGGAAAAACCGTCAATGACGATACCCGCCTGCTTGAAACCATGGTGAAAAAGACCAGGCTCCTCCGCCATACCGATCTGCGGATAACCTACCTTCAACGCACCGGCTGGAAAACGGTGTTGCGGCATATTTATGAACGGGGGCCGCGCTTCGCCGATTACTATCTCAACCGCTCCAGCCGGTATTCTTCCTGGTGGCGTATCGGGGTGACGGCGACAGCCGTTTTCCTGGCGGCCGCTTTTTACTATCCCTTTCTCTGGCGGTACTGGCTGCTTGTTCCAGTGGGCTTGGCCGGAACAGGGCTGTTCTTGGCGGAGAACCTCAAGGATTTCGCCATTGTTTTGATTTATTCTCCTCCGATTATCCTGGCCTTTACCGCCGGCATCATTAAAGGCAAATATCTTTCCCTTTTCTCTCACCACAAATAAAAGGGCTGTTACATAATGGTAACATCCTGTTTTATCAGTCGTCTTATCTGTTGCTATTCCCCTCAAAGCCCATTAGACTTGACACGGTAAGCATTGAGGCGCTGACGCCTGTTACCCACAGATGAATATGTATACAACCGAATATATTTATAAAGACATTTCCTCTCTGGCTGTGGTTGAAAAAAACCGGACCATTCTCTGCGTGGATGATGAGAAGCATCTCTTGAGATTGTACCGGAAAATTCTGGAAAGGCCGGTATCGGAAAATTCAGAAGACCGGTTTCCGGTTGAGCCGTTCAGGGTGATTCTGGCTCATGGACCTGATGAGGCACTGGAGATATTCGGTAAGGAAACATCGGCCGGCCGCCGGATCGGAGTCGGTTTCATTGATCTTGTAATGCCGGGCATGGACGGGTTTGAGTTGATCTACCGGCTGCGGAAAAAAGACCCGGATATCCGTTTCGCCATAGTGACCGGGGTGGATGAACCGGAATTCAATAAATTGAAACAATCGGTCAGCAGCCCCAGCCAATGGCTATATATAAAAAAACCGTTTGACTCTCAGGAAGTAGTGCAGGCGGCTTACAATCTGTGCGATTCCTGGAACCTGGCCCAGCGAAGAGAACAAAAGACCAAACAGCTGATGCGTCAAAAGGCGGATTGGGTTAAAAAATGTCATGCAGCGGAACACCTGAACGAGGAAGTCAACGAAAAACTGGAGAAGCAGATCATCAGGGTCCATGAATCGGAAATCCGCTATAAGAGTTTGTTTGAACACGCCTCGGACGCGATTATGCTGATGAATTCCCAGGGGGTTATTCTGGAAGCCAACACCGCCGCCTGCAAGCTGTTCGCCGCCTCCAATTTAAAAGAGATGAGTTATGAAACCCTGCTTTCTCTGCCCGGAGAAAATTTCCGGAAAATCGTCAACCAGCCTGCGCAAACCAGACACTATGTAAATAGCCAGGGGAAAGTTATCATCATTGAACTTTCTGTTTTCAGAATTCCCATCGGGGGCCAATCATATTACTACGGCGTAGCCAGGGATATCAGCGCCCAGACCAAATACCTCCAGGAAATCGAATCCAAAAACAAACAGCTTTTTATGCTGCTTGACCTGAACAGAATCATTACTTCCGGCTTGGAACTGGACCAGATGAATACCCTTTTTGCTGAGAAAATAACCCGGCTCGCTCAATGCTGCTATTGCATAATAGCCTTTTATAATAAAAAGAGCGACGAGATCTACCGACAGTATTTTTTTTCCCTCAGAGATCTGCCCGGGCAGGTATCTGAGGAAAGCCGGCTCTCCCTTTCCCAGGCCCCTTATCATAAGCGAATGTTCCTTAATAATTGTGAGATAGTTGTTGATTTTACTGAAGAGCCTCTCTCTCAATCCAGCCGGAAGGAAGTTGATTTTTTCGCGGTCCCGGGCACAAAAACCATCTTGATGCTTCCTCT
>JBHHXV010000168.1:0-5146 GCA_046757225.1 bacterium | reverse complement strand
TATTGAAGGACAGGACAATTATAGCAATGACTTCACCAATTGTTATTTCATTAATCCTCTGGTCTTTTTCTCTGAGTTCTGCCGCTACTCTGCAGGTTCCCAAAGGATACAAAACAATCCAGGAGGCCATCGATAAGTCCGGCAAGGGAGATATAGTCCTGGTTGAAGCGGGGACTTATCCCGAAGTTCTTTCTCTGAAAACAGGGGTAACCGTAAAAAGCCAGGGCAGCGAAACCGAACATACCGACTTCACCGCCGCCAAAAGAACCATAATATCATCCCCCGGACATCAAGCAGCCATTATTCAGGGAGCGGATCAGGCAATACTTGACGGCTTTACCCTGGAAGATAAACAAACCGGTTTCAACTACTCGGTATCCCGGTCAGGGGTTCTGATCAACGGTCAATCTCAAACCATCTCCAACTGCCTTATCGGTAATCTCGCTTATGACGGGATTATAATAAGCGGGCCTCATCCTGATTCAGAAGCTCTTATCTATCACAATGTAATCTTCAATAACCAGGGCAGTGGGGTAAAATGCCAGAGCAGAGCCAAAACAGGAATCATTCAAAACCAGATTTTCGGAAATGAGAAATCGGGAATAGAAAACAATACCGGAACCCGGACAAAAGTTATCGGTAACAGGATATATAAGAACCTGATCGACGGGGTAATGAACACCACAGCCAAACCGGTCATCAAAGGTAATGATATTTTTGAGAACGGCCTTAACGGCATCGGCCTGCAGTCAGGCAGCCAGGGGATCATTATGAAAAACCTTATTTTCGACAACGCCCAGGCCGGGGTGGGACTACGTTCCAGCGCTGTCGCTACGGTGTGGGAGAATAAGATTTATGGAAATATGATCGGAGTGGGCTGTCTGGATCTGGGTAATGTAAAAATCGAATCGAACGAAATATTCAAAAATCGGCGAATAGGAATCGGCCTGATGGGATGCTCGGGCAGGCCGGTAACCATTATCAATAATCATTTCCATGACAACGGATTTATGCCGATCAGCCCCAATCCCGGCTGTCAACTGGTCCAAGACGGCAACCGGTTTTAAACCCATTCATTGCAGCAACTCACCCTCCCCAATATCAAGCCAGTAAAGCAGGTCATCTCCGCTACCAGAAGAAGCGACCTGGAAACTGGGATCCTTGCGGAAACGGCTGTTTGTATTGTTATGGCAATCCGCATAACAAATTTCAGGAACGGGCACTCTGTAAACTTCCAACCAATTCTTCTATCACTTCACCAAGTTCTGAAAAACCTTCCGACTCCAGGAGTTCACTCTTATCATCCGGGCTGTGAATCAGTCCTGATGAAGAGGCGGCGCAGCATAAGCTTACCACTGATGAAGTATGCTTCATAAAAGGGATATGGTCCATCATCAGCCCTGGATAGAGAGGCAGGCTTTCAATGGAAACAGCGGTTTTACCGGCCGCTTCAATCACCCGCTCCACCAACCGGTTTCGGGATTGGTTCAAGGAAGTTACCCAGCGTAAAGCCCCTTTAAGTCCTAGCCCGTCAAAGTTGATCACCAAAGTGTCCTCAATTTCATGACGATGAGTCTGGACATAACGGATTGAACCCTGAAGACCGAACTCCTCAGCGCTTGGAAACAGAAAGCGCGCCGAAAAACCGGAGGGAGGATGCTTGATGAAATACTCGGCACAGGCCAGCACCATTCCTACTCCGGAGGCATTATCCAAGGCTCCGGGTGATTCGTTTCCGGTTCCCACCACCATAAGCCGAACAGCGACTATTCCCCCTGTCAATAGCAAGACCTCCGTGGTCCTGACCAGCCAGGGATGAGGAAAAAGCGGATAAACAAAATAGACCAACGAGAGCATCACCGTTGCTCCCAGGCCACTTCCTAACCAGTAAATCCGCCGCTTCAGTTTTAAGGTCTGGCTTTTGGAGTCATAATGAGCACAGAAAAGAATTTTTGTCTTATTTTCTCCCGGGTTTGAATCCGCCCAGATATTTTCCGAAAACGCTATTGGCTGTTTTCCCGCCCGTCCGACTAAATTAAGCCAATATTCTCCTCCTCCGATTCCGATGAAGACAACGACTAAAGCCAGAACTCCGGCCATCACGGCATTCGATATAAATAAAAAACGGGATATCAGGAGAAGAATCAGACAACACCCCATTAAAAAACGGGTATGGTTCCAGGGAGTTTTATAAATCGGAAAAGTTTCGCTCTGCACCTGATAACCGAGTTCGACCAGCCTTTTTTGAATGATCCCAGCCGCTCTCTTTTCTCCTTCGGTACCGGTTAATCTGGGAAAACAGATCCGGTTCGCGTAAAAGATGGCTCGTTCTCCCCAGTTGTAATTGTTAGTTTCTGGCATTTTAAATAAATGAAAACCAAAGGAAATATATCAGGAAAAAAAGGCCGGCTTCTATTGAAATGTCGTTCCAATACCGGGTGCCGTATGCCCAAAGGATAAAGATCAAGAACGGAATAAGCTGAAACAAAAACCATTTCAATCCAAAACCGACATTCGGATAGTTGCCTTGGTTTTCCTCAGGGATCAGGATAAATCCTTTGCGGCCTATTGAAAATATTGCCGGAAACAGTCCGATTAAGATTATTACCGCGGACAACAAGGAGAGATCCCGGCTGAAACACAAGGATTTTAAAACATCCAGAAAGGCCGATATCAAGAAGGCGGCTAACGGCCAGGCCCATATCGCGTTCTTCCAGGAAATCCCGGCTCGCGAAATCTGCCCGCAGTTCCCACACCTCAGTCTGTCTACTTTAAAGAATCCATAATAAACACGATCGGTTAATTTTATATACAGGGGGAATTTCTCTCCACAGCCCGGGCAGGAATAGGAATTGAAAAGCTGGAGGAATTTCTTTATGAAATCAAGCATAAATTTATTCCATTTCAATCTTTTGAGGGCCGATGGGCCGGTAAGCGGGAGCAATAACCCGGGCGTGTTTTCGTAAGTGGAGTAGCCGGGCTTGAGTTATGGTGAATTCCCCGTACTCATCATTGATGATATCCATAGCAACGGTGGTCTTGATCTTTTGGGCGGAAGAATCGAACAGGCTTGGTTGACAACTACCTTTTCTTAATTGCGAGATGGTAACTCCAACCAGCCTTACCGGTGCTCTGAGGGAAACAGTATCCAAAATCCCAAGAGCCACCTTGTAAATATCCTCTCCCTGGTTAATGTATTCAGCGATTGCGCGCTGCTTGTGGAGACTGGTAAAGTCACTGTAGCGAATTCCCAGAGAGACAGTCCGGCCGGAATAATGATGCCGTCTGGCTCTTCTGCCCACCATTTCCGAAAGTCGCCTGATTTGACGATGCAGTTCTTCCTGGTCGCTGATGTCGTTGTCGAAGGTGGTGCTGTGCCCGATTGATTTTACATCATTATCCGCTTTCAAGGAAACTACCGGACTACGGTCGATTCCCAGGGCAATGTTGTGTAGATGTTCGCCAATTATCCCGAATCTTTTTTTTAAGATTTCCACCGGGAAGCGAGCCAGTTCCCCACAGGTTTCGATGCCATATCCTGATAGGTTACGAGCCGTTTTTCTGCCAATCCCAAACATTTCGGAAACCGGCATGTTTTCCAGTAAGTCGGAGACCTGATCTGACTTGATCGTTACTAATCCGTCCGGCTTTTGGAGTTCCGCTCCCAGCTTGGCCAATAGCTTGTTATGGGAGATTCCCACCGAGCAGGTCAGACCGAATTTCCGGTAAATTTGATCTTTCAGCTCTTGGGCTAATGATTGGGGAGTGCCGAATAAATGGAATGACCCGGAGATATCCAGGAAGGCTTCATCAATGGAGCAGACTTCAACCTGAGGAGTGTAATCATAGAGCATGCTCATGATCCTGGTTGAGGTGTCTGTGTATTTTCGGTTATCGCCGATTACCAGAATCAGCTCAGGACAAGCCCTTTTCCCCTCCCAGGTGGTCATGCCGGTTTTAACCCCGAACTTTCTGGCTTCGTATGAGCAGGTGGTAATCACGGTCCGTTTGCCGGAGCCAATTACCGCGATCGGTTTTCCTTTGAGCATTGGGTTGCTGACTTGTTCAACTGAAGCAAAGAACGCGTTCAGGTCAACAAGCAATATTACCCGTTCTTTGATACTGTCCGTCATCGATCGCCACCAGTCGCCATTGCAGGGTTTCTTTGTTGTAGCTGAGGTGGTAGACATTCATGTCATCGGTCACCGAGTAATGATCGGAAACGGTTCTTCCTTTTCGGTCGGACCAGGTATAAAGCACCTTGGTGATTTTATAAGGCAGATGTTTCCATTTGAACCAGACCGGTTTCATTTTGGCCTTATTGGCAAAGATAGCTCCCACTTCTACCAATTCTTTGACTTCAACAACCATTTTCTCTTCTCCTCTTTTTGGTTTTAAACAAAACACTAAATTCGCTTAAGCCCCCCTCTAAAAACTTGGAATATTGGATGATTTCCGATAGAGTCCCACCATCTTTCCTAAAATCCGGAAAGGCTCATCCGGGTAAATCAGGATCGGCTCCATACTGGAGTTGGCCGGCTGCAACCGGACATGATCCTTTTCCGGGTAATAGATTTTGAGGGTCGCATCCTCTCCCACCATGGCTACGATAATTTCTCCCCGCTCGGCAA
Organism: bacterium; assembly: GCA_046757225.1. Classification (GTDB taxonomy): domain Bacteria; phylum SZUA-182; class SZUA-182; order JBHHXV01; family JBHHXV01; genus JBHHXV01. The sequence continues at coordinate 515 of JBHHXV010000168.1, read as the reverse complement.
CCGGTTGAGGACGGATCAAAGCCAAATCGCCTTCAATGATATGGGCCTCGATCATACTCTCACCCTTCACCCGGAGAAAGAAAGCGTCAGCCCAGCGGGCCAGGGAGGAATCCACGGCCACCGTTTCTTCGCATTCTTCCACCGCCAAGTTGAGGTTACCTGCCCAGATAGTGCCGATCACCGGAATCTCGGTTACCTCATAATTGGGCCGGTTTTCCAGAATCTCAATTGCTCTTGCTATCCCATCTCCTTTGTTGATATACCCTTTTCTTTCCAGGATATCCAGATGCTGTTTTGTAGCCTTTAAACTGGTAATTTTCAAATAGGCGGCAATCTCCCGGACACTGGGAGCAAATCCGTTCTCCTGAATCGAACTTTTCAGGAAATCCAGCACCATTTGCTGGCGTTTGGTCAGTGCTTCTTTCGTTTTTACCTCTTTACTACACGAGGTAACATCCGTTACCTTTCTGTAATATACCCCCCTTTTTTTCGCATGTCAAGTTTTGAATTTGACT
>JBHHXV010000167.1:0-5215 GCA_046757225.1 bacterium | reverse complement strand
AGATAGTTGGTGACGTAGAGGTCCAGATCTCCATCCAGGTCGAAGTCGGCGAAGGCGGCGGAGGCCCCAGGCAGAAATCCCGCTCATGGCGGTCTTTGAGCCGGACCAGTTCCGCCCCGTAAAGATCCCAGCGGCCGCTTTCCCGCCACAACTCGGCTGGAGTCAGACCCGGCAGCAGCAGTTCAGCCGCCTCGAACCGCTCCATCTCTTCCCGGATGATCCGCTCGATTTTGAGGATGACCCGGTAGCCCATCGGCAGATAGGAATAGATCCCGGAGGCTGTCCGGCGGATCATCCCCGCCCTTATCATCAGCTTGTGGCTGATCAACTCCGCTTCGGCCGGCGCTTCCCGGAGCGTGGGAATATGCAGTCTGGAAAATTTAATCATGTTGGGTTACCTGTAATATTACTTATTTTAAAATATTTGGCTCTGATATTATGCAATAAATTTCTTCTCTGTTCTTTATCGGCAAAACCGGCTTGAGTGAAAACAACCGGGTTGTCCTTGAGATGCTTACTGAACAGGGCTCCGTCCTGTTCAAACTGTAACAAGGCGCCGGCATCGTGGCCTGAAGAAGCGATCTCCCGTGAAAGCTCACCCAATGGCTCGGCCTTCAGTTTCGCTCCCTTGAATTCCGCTTTTCCCGAAGAAGCGCCCAGCCGTTTCAAATAGGCTTGAAAGGGGTTGGCTGCCGAAACGTTTTCCCCGAACGTATCGATCTTGGAAAAATTTATCCAGAATTTTCTGATTGTCTTCGCCTGCTTGAGATGACCGAGAAAATCCTCCGGATCGATTACCGGGTCGGCCTGGAAGCCGACTCCCGTCAGCCGGGCCCGCTTCGCCTGGTTAAGCTGCTTGATGAACCGGTTGGCTATCCCTGCGGTGCTGGGGTTCAGCCGGCTTTTTCTGGCAATCGCGCATAATCCGTATTTAATATCCAGAATCACGTTCGTATACAGGGAAGCGACTGCTTTTTCATCAACGAACCGGCCGGCTTCATAGTATGACCGCTGCGATCTGGCGGTCTTGCCCAGTTGAAAATAGAGGCCGCTTTCCCTGAGGGTCTCCCGCCAGAAAACCAGGATGGTCTCCCGGTAATGATCCTCGACCCGGATTCGTTTGAGCAGTTCCTTCAAGCGCTTTTCATCCTTGATGACGTGATGAAAATAAACCTTTGCTTCATCGTGAGGGTCGATTTCCAGCACCCCTTCCCTTAACAGCCGGTCTGCCAGCTGGGGATTCCTGATACCGCTTCTGGAAAAACAGCCCTCGACCGGCAGAATGTTTCCCACCTGCCACACCCTTTCCCTTCTGATTTCCTGAAGGGAAAAAACCGCCTCCCGGAGGATTTCCGGCGATGACTCAGGGGTTTCGAAACGCAGCTTACGATCCACCTGAGCAAGGTGCGTCTGGCGCCCCGGATGAGCCTTTATCCGAAATAACTGGAATTCAGACATTTTTCATCCCCCCAACAAAAGAGAGGCTTTCGTGAAAAAGACACCGGCTACGCAGGCGGTCAGCAGGCAGGCCAGGGTGGCGGCCACCAGCGCCCGGAAAGCGATTCTGCTTAAAGTCGGGGTCTGGTTGGGAGCTAGAGCGGCCACCCCTCCCACGAAGATCGACATGGAGGCCAGGTGAGCGAACCCGCACAAGGCGTAAGTCGTTATTACCGCTGAGCGGGGATGATGGAGCAGATGCTTTCCCATTACCACGGCCAGATCCCGGTAAGAGGCCACCTCCGTAAGAACGGCCCGCTCGCCGATAATTTTGGAAACAGTCCAGGCGTCCGAGGGGGGAATGCCCAGCACCAGGGTAAAGGGATAGAAAAGGTATCCCAGCAGCCCCTTCAGGGTCCAGTCGATATGAAGCCCCAGCCAGGAATTGATAGAGCCGCCCGCTCCTCCCAGGAAAAGATCGACCAGGGCCATCAATCCCAGCATCGCCAGCAGCAGGGCGGCGATCCCCACGATCAGTTTGACCCCGGCGTTGGCGCCCTTGATGATCGCCTCGAACAGGTTGTCTTCCTTCTCATAGTGCAGCTCGATCGATTCCCCCAGGGTTTCGGGAATATTCGATTCCGGCAGCAGGATCTTGGACATGATCAGAGCCGCCGGAGCGGAGAGCAGAGAGGCGGAAATCAGATGCCCGGCGATTCCGGGAAACCGGGCCTTCAAGGTAAAAACGTAAAAGGCCAGTACGCTGGAAGCCACGGTGGCCATTCCCGAGGTAAGCACTGTGCAGAGCTCGGAAGGGGTCATCCGCTGGAGATAGGGCCTGATGGTAAGGCAGGACTCGATTCCCACAAAGATATTACTGGAAACGCAGACCGACTCGGCTCCGGATACCCTCATCAACCTGGTGAACACGGAGGCGAACACCCTTATTAACCGGGGTAACAGGTTATAAAAATATAAGACCCCCATGAAAGCGGAGAAGAAGACAATGGGGGGCAGCGCCTGAAACGCCAGAAAAAAGCCCAGGGAGGTTTCGCCCGCCGGGCCGGTCGCTCCCGGAGGCAGGGCCAGCCGGCCGAACAGGAACCGGGTGCCGGCGGCGGCCGAATCGAGCAGTTTCACCACCAGGTCATTAATAAAAAGAAACGCCTGGGAGCCGACCGGCAGCACGAAGACAAACACAGCGATCAATCCCTGCAAAGCCAGCCCCCAGCCGATCACCCGCCAGTTCATATTCCTCCGGTCGGCGGATAGCAGCCAGGCGAAACCGATCAGGACGAAAATTCCTGAGAAACTTACAAAATTGTAAATATCCATCCCTTAAATCTTTTCTTCTTTATATCCTTTTTACCGTGAAAGACCTTGTGTGGAGCTGGCTTTCCATGGGGGTTGACAACCTTTTTTCATCACTTGAGGGTGAAGAAAGGCCCTTCATGAAAAGTTTCGCCTGTTTCCCAGGTTCATTGTTTTTTGTCTTGTTCTCTGATAGGATTAGTCACAGATTCAGTATAATTATAGCATAGTGGATTGGTAACAAGAGGCTTAAAAGCTCTTATCCGAATCGGTTGGATAGGGGGAATATTTATCTGGGGCTGTTCCCTGCCCAGGTTTCAACCGACCGGGGCGGTCGCCTACGTGACCGGAACGGTTTTAAACCCTGAGGGAAACCCCGCCGGGGAAGCCTATGTCTACGCCTATAAAAGCGAGCGCTCCCTTCCTTCCCCCTCACATAAAATTTTAGAGGGAGACGCCTCTCTCCCGGAAGAGATCCCCCCTGAAGCGGGCGGTTCCATAACCGATTACGGCGCTTACCGGGGGCCGGCTGATTACAAGTCCTCGAAAACGGATGAAAGCGGGCATTACCGCCTGGTTCTTCCCCCGGGGGGGTATTACCTGGTGGCCAGGCGTCGGCTGCTGAAAGGATTCGACCGGGGCCCCCTGGGCCCCCGCGACTTCTCCTCGCTCGTGTCTCCCGAAATAAGCCTGAAAGACCGGCAGACCTTGATTATGGGCTTTAAGCTTATCGACCTGGCCAGGGATCCGCTTTTTTACCGGTATTATACCTCCAGAACCGGTTCCACCATCATAAAAGGATTTCTTAAAAACCCGGAAGGAAAACCGGTAAAGGGGATTTTTATCACCGCCGACCGCCGGCGGAGAATCGGGCGAAAACCGGAATTTATTTCCGACAAAACCGGAGCCGACGGGGTTTTTATCCTGTACCTTCCCGGCCAGGGAAAATATTTTCTGGGAGCCAAGAAATCGGTTTTGGGAAAGCCCTGGGAGATCGAGCTTCCCGGTCATGACCGGAACAGCCTTCAGGTAAAGGAGCAACAAATCAAGCTGGAGGTAATACTGAAAAAACCTTCTGCTCGGGGTGGCGATGAAACTCTTTCGCCTTAAACTTTTCATGACGGGCCTCTTGTCACCCCACCATGATGAAAAAAGCTTATTGCCCCCCGAGGAAGGGGTTGTTCCACTTCGGTGTTTTCACGGTAAAAGATATCCGGTTTTCCTCGGGGTCTGGCTGGCAGTGGCCGGCTGCGCGATAATCCCCCGGGGCCGATTCGTTAAGACCCTTACCGGAACCATAAAAAATAATCGCCTGCTTTCCGGAAAAATCCTGGTAACCGGAGATATTCTGGTTCCCCGGGGAGTAACCCTGACCCTGGCTCCGGGAACGGTCTTGAAATTTGCCCAAAGCCGGAAGACCGCCATTGACCCCGATTTTCTGTTCAACACTCATGAATTGCTGGTGCGGGGGCGGTTGATTGCCCGGGGGACCGCCCGGCTACCGATCCGTTTTACCGGAGAAAAAAAGATTACCCGGCTCTGGGCGGGAATAATTTTTGATCACAGCAGGAAATCGACTCTCAACAATTGCTTTATCGGTCAAGCCGAATACGGGGTTTACGCCATCGCTTCCGATGTCCGGCTGCATAAAGTAACCATCGATCAGGTGCAATACGGACTGGTGGCTCAGAAAGACTCAGCTCTGGAAACGGAGGGACTGACCATCAGCCGGGCGGAAGTAGGGATCTCCTGTCCCCGGAAACTGGCCGCCATGTTGAGCGCCCGTATTTGGTAAGTTCGGCCACGCTGCGGATATTCAGTTTGTTCATGATATGCAGGCGGTGGGTCTCCACGGTTTTTACGCTGACATTCATGATGGCAGCGGTCTCCCTGGTTGATTTTCCTTCGGCCACCAGTTGAAGAACCTCCAGCTCCCGGGAGCTGAGGGCTGAATGAAGGATTTCATCCACCAGGGGCGAGCTGTTGATATATTCCTTGACGATGATTCCGGATACCTTGGGACTCAGGTATATATGACCGGAAATCACGGTTTCGATGGCGCTGGCCAGTTCCTCGAAGGCGCAGTCCTTGAGTAGGTAGCCGCTGGCGCCGGCCTTGAGCATACCGGCTACGAAACGCTTGTCCGAGTGCATGGACAAGGCGATCACCCTGGTGTCCGGAGAATTGGACACAATCTGCCGGGTGGCTTCCAGGCCGTTCAGGATAGGCATGGCTACATCGATAATAACTATCTGAGGGGACAGTTCCCGTACCAGCTTGACGGCTGTGCGGCCGTCCGAGGCCTCGGCGATTACCTCCATGCCCAGGTTTTCCTCCAGCAGAGCCCGGAGCCCGTCCCGGACGATCTTATGGTCGTCCGCCAGAATGATTTTTACCTTCAAAATTATCTATCCCGGTCTATTCAGGTTTATTATAGTCAAGAATTTTTTCTATTCATTTTAGTAGT
>JBHHXV010000166.1:0-5254 GCA_046757225.1 bacterium | reverse complement strand
CGATTATACTCATGGCGAAAGAGCTTATTTTTATGACGTGGACGGCAACCGCTATCTCGATTTCTGGATGGGGCATTACGCCAATATCCTGGGGCACTCTCCGGTTTGTGTCCGGGAAAAACTGGCGGAAAAACTGGCGCAGGGGGCCTGGCACTCTGGTATTGTCTGCCGGGATGAGGTAAGATTGGCTGAACTGGTCTGCCGGCTGGTTCCTTCGGCAGAGATGGTCCGGTTCTGCTGTTCGGGCACGGAAAGCTCAATGTACGGCCTCAGGCTGGCCCGTTCCTACACTGGCAGGGAAATTGTCATGAAGGTCTCCGGCGGTTGGCACGGCGCGGGTGCCGACCTGCTGGTCAGCGTTTCCCGGCCGTATGAAAAATCCGAATCCGCCGGGTTGCTGGCGGCCAGCACGGATAAGATCGTTTCCGTTCCTTTCAATGATCCGGCGGCAGCGGAAAAGCTGATCCGGAAATACGGCGACCGGCTGGCGGCGGTTATCATCGAGCCGATGGTGGGGGTCGGAGGATTCATTATGGCTGACCGGGAGTACCTTGAGGTTATTCGGAAGGCCAGCCGCCAGGCGGGGGCGGTTTTAATCTTCGACGAGATCATTTCCGGCTTTCGGCTGGGTCTGGGAGGGGCTCAGGAAATTGCCGGAGTGCTTCCCGACCTCACCCTGTTAGGGAAAGTTCTGGGGGGGGGAATGCCCCTGGGAGCGGTCTGCGGCCGCAGGGACATCATGAAACTGGCCGACCCCGCCACCGCTGACCGGGCCGAGGGGAAATATACGGTGACCGGGGGAGGGACTTTCTCCTGCCACCCGCTGGCCATGGCCGCCGGCATCGCCATGCTGGAACAGTTGATTGCGCGCGAGGCGGAAATCTATCCCAAGCTCGCCCGGGCCGGTGATTATCTGCGGCAGGGAATAGAAGAGGTTTTTGCCGATCATGATATCTGGATGGAGTGCACCGGCTTCGCTTCCTTATTCATGCCCCATTTTCCCCTGGGAAAAAGAGGCGGGGAACAGAGAGTGGTCAAATCCCCCGCAGACGCCGCCTATAAAACCGACGTCCATAAAAGAGAAATCATACTCAAAGAGAAACTGCTCCAGAAGGGAATCTATGTCATGCACGGCGGAGGAGCGGTATCGGACGCCCATACCAAGGAAGATCTGGATTCTCTGTTACAAGCTCTTGAATCAATAGCTCCGGAAATAAAATGCCAACCGAAAACAGACTGGTAGATCAACTTTCCCTGACCCCCAACCTCCTGTCCATCTCCCGTCTCTTATCCGCACCCCTGTTTGGGTTTATCTTTTTTTCCGAAGGCTGGTGGCCGATTCCGGCGGCTTTTATCATATTAAGCCTTGCCCAGACAACCGATTACTGGGACGGCAGGATCGCCCGCTCCACCGGACAGGTATCGGATTATGGAAAGCTCCTTGATCCGCTGGCCGATTTTATTTTTTATATGACCGTGTTCGCCTGCTTTGTCTGGTTGGGAATTATTCCCGGCTGGATGTACGGCCTGATAATTTCCCGGGAAATATTCATGAATTTTATTCTGCGCCCCTTTATCAAACGCCGGGGAATTATTCTGGCGGCCCGGCTGAGCGGAAAGATCAAGACCGCCGTGCAGGGAACGGTTGCCAGTCTGATTTTGTTATTTCTTTTCCTGGAGAATCAGGGAGTAAGTGGAGCGGGGCTGTTCGGCGGGCTTTGTTACTGGATGATGGCCCTGGTAGTGGTCTGTTCTCTGGGGTCTCTGGGAGAATATCTGTGGGATTTGAAATCATGCCTTAACCGGTAAATTCCGTTTCCCTTGCCAACCGGTGATAAGGAATGTTAAAATAATCCGGTAAGCTTATTATTCCTTTAAGAGACAATAAATTACTATGAAAAAATTGGATTTGTTTTTTGGTGGAAAAAGAATGGCGGCATTGATTTTGTCGGCTGTTTTTCTGGTCTTCTCCGCCTGCGCAGAAGCCTTGGAGCCGAAAACCGAATCTATGCGGAAAAGGAGCATAAATGTAAGCACGATTATGCCGCCGGACAAAGGGGCAATTGCCGGGAGCAAGAAAGCCCTGCCCAAAAGAGGGGCTCCTGATATGAATTTTGACAGCCGGGGAATTCCCTCGGGGATGGGGCCTGATTTCGGCAGGATGGAAAAGATGCGGGCCAAGCTGTTCGGAGGGGCGTTTAATTCTCCGGGGTTAAACCCGGCCGACCCGACCGCCGGGCGCAATCAAAAAAATAAAGCCAGCCTGGACAGAGCCAAAGTCTTATATAAAAAGGGCGATTATAAAGAGGCAGCGACTGAAGCCGATAAATTTATCAAGGAAAACCCGGAGCACGACCTGGTGCCGGGCGCTCTGCTGGTTTCGGGAAAGTCTCATTTCTTTGCCAAGAAATATAAGAAAGCTATCAGTATATTCAAAAAGGTTGAGCAGAATTACAGCCGTTATCCCAAGGTGCCCGAAGCGATGTATCTTACTTCCAAAAGTTTCTACGCCCTGGGGCAAAAAGACGTTTCCCGGCGGATTTACAAAAAATTCAAACGTCTCCATTCCGATTACAAGCTGCCCGCGGATATCAGATAACTGTTCCATAATGCAAAACATCTACTTCGATCATGCCGCCGCTGCTCCTCCTGCTCCGGAAGTCCTGGAAGCGATGCTCCCTTTTTTCCAGGAGCATTTCGGCAATCCGGCCAGCCTGCACGAAGGGGGAAAGGTTCCCAACTCCGCTGTTAAGAATTCCCGGGAACAAATAGCCAATTTCACAGGAGGAACGCCGGAAGAGATCTTCTTTACCTCAGGGGGAACCGAATCGAATAACCTTCTTATAAAGGGAATCGCCAGGGCCAGACAGAAAAAAGGAAGGCATATCATCACCTCCTCAGTGGATCATTATTCGGTGCATCACCCCTGTAAAACCCTCTCCAAAGAGGGTTTCGAGATTACCATGCTGCCGGTGGACAGATTCGGGACGGTTGATCCCGAATCTGTCAAAGCGGCAATCAGAGACGATACCATCTTAATTTCCCTTATGCTGGCCAATAATGAGGTGGGCACTGTTCAACCTGTCGCTGAGATCTCCGAGACAGCCAGGGAAAAGGGAATCACCATGCATACCGACGCGGTGATGGCCCTGGGGAGAATTCCGGTAAGCGTGGAAGAGCTGGGGGTGGACGCGTTGTCCTTTTCCGCCTGCCAGTTTTACGGCCCCCTGGGAGCGGGCGGTTTTTACCTGAAAAAAGGAACCCGCTGCCTTCCCTTGATCGAGGGAGGTACCCAGCAGAGCGGAAAACGGGCCGGAACCGAGAACGTTCCCGGTATCGTGGGTATGGGCAAGGCGGCGGAACTGGCCGCCGGGCGGCTGGATGCGGATATCAAAAAATTGACCGGTATGCAGAAGCGGCTGTGGGAGGAACTTCCCCGGCGAATACCGGATATCCTGCTTACCGGACACCCGGAAAAGCGGATTCCCGGACACGTAAGCCTGTGCGTGGAATTTATCGAAGGGGAGGGAATGCTGCTTTTCTTGATGATGGAGGGGTTTTCCGTAGCCAGCGGATCCGCCTGCACCTCGCTGGCCTTGAAATCCTCGTATGTCCTGGAAGCGATGAAGGTGCCGACGGCCATTGCTCAGGGGTCGCTGGTGGTTACCCTGGGGAGGGGCAACACCATGGAAGAGATCGATAAATTCCTGGAGACCCTTCCCCCGATCATCCAGCGCCTGAGAGAGATGTCTCCTCTATATAACAAGTAACCGTATAAAGGAAAACGATGGAACGCGATCTTACCCTGGACACGCTGGGGCTGTACTGCCCGATGCCGATCATCAAGGCCTCCCAGGAGATCTTCAACATCGAAGTCGGACAAGTTCTGGAAGTGATTGCCGACGATGAAGGAATTAAGAAGGATATGCCGGACTGGTGCCGCAACACCGGTCACGAATTTCTGGGTATCGAAGAGGAAGACGATGAAATCCGGGTCTATGTCCGGAGAACCATTTAATTCCGAGTTTTGGAGATAAAAGGATGGAAAGAATAGTAAATATTCATATTGAGAAATTACCGGAAGGGGTTTATTTAGCGACTTCAGAGGATATACAGGGTTTAGTTGCCCAAGGCCGCACAGTTTCCGAAACCCTGGAAATAGCCAGAGATGTGGTACGTAAATTACTAGAAGCTCAGAAGGAACGGCCTGGTACTCTTTCACCACAACCAGTAGCGAAATCTTTTGATTACCCCCTGGTAGTGAGCAGCATCTAAACATTGGGGCATTTAGCAGGTTTTTCTTATCGCCAGATTACCAAACGCTTGAAGGCTTTTGGCTTTAAGTTTAACCGCCAAGCAGCCGGGAGTCATGAAATATGGTTTAATTCGGAAACTGGAAGGTATACGACTATCCCTAATCACCCTGGAGACATGCCGGAAGGAACGTTAAGAGCAATTCTAAAACAAGCCGGTATTAATCCAGAAAAATTTTTAAAGTAAGGAATAAAAATGCTGGAAGAGGAACTCGCCAATTTACCTGAACTGAAACAGGAACTCGCCGATTTATGGAGGTGTCTTTGACTTAGCGGGCAAGAAGGAACACCTGGTCGAGCTGGAAAAAGAGCTGTCCCGGGACGGTTTATGGGATGACCCCCAGGCCGCTGGAAAACTGCTCCAGGAACAGACCCGGATCAAGGGATTCATCAAGACCTTTGAGGATTTGCGCCGCCAGTTTGAAGATTTAGATACGTTAGTGCTCCTCTATAAAGAGGAACAGGATCACTCCCTGGAAGGAGAAATCCTTCAGGAAATAAAAGATTTCCGGAACGCCCTGGACGAAGTGCGGCTGAAAACGATTCTCTCCGGCGAGGTGGACCAGCACAACGCTCTGGTGACCATTCATCCCGGCGCCGGAGGCACCGAATCCCAGGACTGGGCGGAGATGCTGCTGCGGATGTACACCCGCTGGGCCGAACGCCGGGGGTTCAAGTTCCGGCTGAGCGATCTCCTGCCCGGGGATGAAGCGGGCATTAAATCGGCGACCTTTTTCGTGGAAGGGGACTATGCCTTTGGCTATTTGAAGGCCGAATCGGGAATTCACCGGCTGGTCCGCATCTCTCCTTTCGACTCCAACAAGCGCAGGCACACCTCTTTTGCCTCGATTTTCGTCTGGCCGGAGATCGACGAACAGGTCAAGGTCGATATCAACCCGGCCGACCTCCGGATCGATACCTACCGCTCCAGCGGAGCCGGG
>JBHHXV010000165.1:0-5275 GCA_046757225.1 bacterium | reverse complement strand
GTTTATGCGCTGGTCAACAACAAGCAGCTGGAAAGACTGGGCAGTCATGGTAACCGTGTCCAGTCTGGCGGGTTTATTGAAACTGAGCCATTTCTTGATCTTCTTTCCCATCGGCTACCTGGTTATTACCAGACCGGAAATCATCAAGAAAAAATCACTCTGGCTGGGGTTGGTAATAAACCTGGTTATACCCTTAATCTGGTATCTCCATGCCCTGAGAATCTCCCAGAGCAATTATCCCTATTTTTTTGCCGGGTTATACCGGCCGAACTGGATTTTTACCGGCGGATTAAAGGATCTGTTACATTTCGGCTATTACGGAAAAATCTTTTCCCGGTTATTTTCCTACGGCTTTTTTACCCCGGCCGGATCGATTTTATTGCTGTCAGGCTTTTTTTGTCTTCCTTCAAGATACGGAAAAGGGCTGTTACCGGTCTGGATGGCAGGGTTTGCCCTCTTTTTACTGAGCGCTCCTCAAGGACAGGCGATTCATGAATATTATCAACTGCCCTTTCTTGTTCCTGGTTCAATAGTAATGGCTTTGGCCGCCCGGGCGGCCGGGAAACGGCTCAGAGAAATAAAATTCGGCCGGGTGATTCTCGCCCTTCTTCTAGGGATGATTATCCTTCCCCAATTGTATTACAGCCTGGGGAGCGCCCGCTATCGTTTGCTTCCCTCGGTCGCCACCGCTGCCGCCGGGCGGTTTATCCGGGCTTACTCTTCCCCGGAAGACCGGCTTATTCTTTACAGTTCCGTGCCTGAGCTGAGAAACTTCCCCCTGATTTTCTATACTGCCGACCGCCGGGGATGGCTCTTTGACAATTTATTGTACGGAAAGGAGAACTGGGCCAGAAGCGGCTCCAATATGAAATACCAAGTGGAAAGACGGCAGGATTTCTGGCAGAATTTAAGGGAAGAAAAAGCGAAAGGGACGGTTATCGTGGTTCTGAAACCGAATGAATTCGACCCCACCTACCTTTTTCTGCGGGTTCTCTTTGAAAGGATGCCTTATGAAGGCTCATTTTACGAGATTTACCGCTGGTAAATCAGGAGAATATCCGATTACATAGCTGCCCAGGGGAACCCCTAACCGGTCGGCCACCGGTCGGCACTTGGCCTTGAGCAGGTAAAACAGCCGCTCATCCTCCTTCTGCCCCAGAACCTCCAGGTGCCCCATCCCCTTGGCGATAATCAGATGGGCCTGTTTATATATTTCCCGGAAATCGGCGCCGGCTGTCTCCGGATGAAAACCGACCACATCAGATTCATTGGTCAGCACCCTTTTATATTTATCCCTCAAGCCGGACTTTTGCAGATCGGCTTCGGTCATGTCGTTCTGCACCGCCTCGGCCTTGACTACATAAGAGACCTCCTTGCCCGGACCATCCAGATACCGGTAAAGGGGCAGGTCAAAGAAAACTTCGCCGGCGTTATCCGCTAATAATAAGATTTTATCGGCTCCGGCCAGCTTCTTTTCCAAGATGCCCGAGTCGTCAAGCTCAAATTCCACGTAGACCTTGGAGATAGCCCGCCTGATCTCTTTTTCCGGGCAGAAAAAGTCGAGAGAGTTTCCCAGTACCGCCAATTTAAGAACCGATAAAAGGGAATCTTTTCTATATGCTTTCTCTACCAGGGAAAACAAGCTTCTGGCCTGATCGATTTCTCTGGTTTTCCAGGCGGAAAAAGGGTCCCGGTTTCCGGTGATCTTTTTTATCGCCCGGTGAAAGACGGTCGCCACCTCGGCCGGGCTGGCCAGGGCGGGAAAGCAGTCATCGATTATCCGGTTGGCTTCCCGGCCAGCTTCCGCCTTCAGATCTTCATTACCGGTGGCCAGACCGGCGGTCTGCTCAACCAACCTTCGCAGACAGGGAACGCAGGTTGCTTTCGGATAGATATAATTCATTGAATTCTTCCAGGGAAAGGGTTTCCCCTCTTCTTTGGGGGTCGATTCCGGAGCGGTTGAGCATATCTTCCCATATGTTCCGGCCGTATGCGGGGAAAGCCCCGGAACGCACCAGGGAATTTATAATTGTTTTCCGCCGGTTATAGAAAGCCGCTTTAATCAGCTTAACCAGGCTGTTCCTGTCTTTTTCATCAATGTCAAAGTTGTTGGGGGTCAACCGCACCAGTGAGGAAACCACTTTAGGTACCGGGTAAAAGGCTGACCCAGGGACGTCAAACAGCAGCTCCGCTTCAAAATCGATCGCCAGTAAAACGCTCAGCACTGAATAGGCTTTTTTACCGGGAGAGGCGACCACCCTTTGAGCCACATCTTTTTGAATCAGCACGGTAAATGAGGAAAAGGCTTTTTTAAACCCTCCGAACCGCAACATGACCGGTGAGGCTATATTATAAGGAAGGTTTCCCACCAGAATGGAATCGCCATCCTTAAAACAGCTGGAAAAATCGGCCTTTTTAATATCTTCTTTTACCACCGAAACCGCCGGACATCCGGAAAAGCGGTTTTTCAGTTCCTCGCACCAGCGGTCATCGATCTCTATCGCCACTACTTTTCGGGCATATGAGCATAACTGCTCAGTCAAATTTCCGTTGCCGGCGGCCAGTTCCAGAATATTCATACCGGTAAGACCGGCGGTGGCGGCCTGAGCGATGGCAACCAGGTAACCTTGATCAAAGAGAAAGTTCTGCCCGAGCGAGCGTTTGAATTTATTGATTTTATCAACCACCTCTCTTGCGGGAAGTCATGACTCCCTTTATGTCGCCCCTGGCCACCGCGTCTTCGGCCACTCCGTAAATCGGAACCATTTTCCGGTCGAAAAAGAACCAGAAGAGACCTTTCTTGGTCCCGAATACATCGCTGTCGATAACCGCCCTTATCAATGTTCTCGCTTCCCGGGGCCGGTCAGACCAGAAAGAGTTTTTCTTTTTCTCCTTTTCCGTAAGGATTATCAAGTGGTAAACGCTGCTTTTTTTCTTTCCCGGCAACCCGTATAAATTAAATTTCTTCCCCGGAGTCAGCTCATAATAAGACCTTAAATTGTAGAATACTGACAACACGTCATTGAATTCGCCGGTTTCAGGAAAAGGAAAAATCTTTTTCCGGGGTCTCCTGTTTCCCACCGCCACTTTACGGACTAATATCTTTTGCTGATAATCGAACCGGTACCGGCTGGTTTTCTGCTTATCTCCTTTGATGATCCTGTTTTCATGAAACAGCGGCCGTAACCGCCCGCCTGACTCCTTGAAAACGGTGCGCAGATAATGCTTTCTGGGGGTAAGCACCCAGTTGGCCAGCCCCTTGGTACGCGCGAAGAAATTGGCTTCCAGCTGCCCTTTCCCGTTTCTGGTCAGACTCAGTTTCGATTCCGCCACATTGAAAAAATACAACAGGCTCAGATTATAAGATATTTCCTCTCCTGTCAGGCTCTTGATACCGACTCTTCGAGTTTTTTCAACCGGTGACCGGGCGTAAACCGGTCCCGGTAGCTTTCCCCCTGCTTTAAACACCGCCAGTATCCCGACGAACGTTGCCAGAAAGGTGAGGAAACCGCGCCGATTATAAAACCTGGTCTCCATTGAATGCTACTAATAATTAATCCTATACGTTAAAATAGTCTTTCCCTGAAAAACTGATTTTACCATTAAATGAAAAAATCTCATAAATTAGTCGGGCGGCTGCTCTTATTATATGTGACAGTGACGGCAGTCAAACCCTTCACAGTCTTTGCCCTTTCCCGTCCGAACATCGTTTTAATCGTTATCGACACCCTTCGGGCCGACCATGTGAGCGCTTACGGCTACTCTCGAAAGACAACCCCTTTCATAGACAGCCTGGCCGCTGGAGGAACCCTTTACACCAGGGCGTACGCCCCCTCTTCCTGGACAATTCCTTCGGTCGCTTCTTTGTTTACCGGTTATTATCCATTCAATCACGGGGTTAATCACCGCCTCTCCAGAAGCGAACGGCTGGTTTCATATAATGCCATACCGCAAAAATTCGTAACCCTGGCCGAGCGATTCAAACAGGCCGGATATAAGACCATGGGGATTAGCAGTACCGCGCTTTTGAATAAGGAGCATGGTTACGCCCAGGGGTTTGACTATTTCTCCTGCGAAGATTATGTTGACGCTGAGGAAACCAACCGGATGTTTGAAAAAACCATGGGAAGAATCAAGGGGAAAGTCAGCCCGTTCTTTCTCTGGGTGCATTATTTTGACCCTCACCTCAACTACAAACTGAGAAAGCCCTGGATCAACCGGTATTTTCCTCTGGCGAAATACTTACTGATAGATGAAATAACATTTAAGACGCAATGTATCGTCAATGATCCGAAATTCTCGATAGCCGGCTATGACAGCGAAATAAATTATGTGGATAAATACATAGGTAAGTTTCTAAAGAATATCCCTCAAAAGAATACGATTGTGGTTATAACTTCCGATCATGGTGAAGAATTTCAGGACCACGGCCATTGGGGACATTCAATCAATCTGTACAATGAAGCCGTTCATATTCCGTTAATTATTTCCGATCTATCCACCCCGGCCGGGCTCAAGCGGGAAAACCGGCCGGTCAGCCTGCTGGATTTGTATCCGACCCTGCTTTCTCTGGCTCGAATTCCTGTTCCCGGCGGACTGGACGCCCGATCGCTGCTCCCCGGCGATGCTCTTCCCGGTAAAGACCGCCCGCAACGGGTAATCTTTGGCGAAATTCGTAAACGCTCTTATATTATTGAAAGCAACCTGGAAATCGATACGCAGTTTACAATAATCAGGGGAAACTATAAACTGTACCGGCATACCGCGCCTAACCGGGAAACACTCTATAATTTGCATGAAGACCCCGGTGAAACGAAAGATATGTCGATGGAAAAACCGGAAATAAAAAAAGAGATGCACGCGATAATGGAAGATTGGTTCAAAAAGCAGAAACGCGGGCCGATTTATCCATCATCCAAAGTCCCTTTTAAGTTGAACGGAAAACTGCTCAAGGAACTGAAGGCTTTTGGCTACATTCAATAGGACTATCATATTAGCCGTTTTTCTGATCGGCGGCAGGACGCCGGTTTTCGCCTCGGCCGGACCCAATATCGTGCTGATAGTCATAGATACCCTGCGGCCGGACCATCTGGCGTCCTACGGCTATACCAGGAAAACCGCTCCCTTCATCGACAGCCTGGCCGCCAAAGGAACTGTTTATACCAGGGCTTACGCCCCCTCGTCCTGGACCATTCCTTCGGTAGCATCGTTATTCACCGGTTATTACCCGTTCAATCACGGGGTAATCCACAGCATATCCAGCTCCGAAAAAATG
>JBHHXV010000164.1:0-5307 GCA_046757225.1 bacterium | reverse complement strand
GTTGCCAAGGGTGAGCGAAAGCTCAAGTTTGAACAGCCGGTTACACTTAACATCTCGGTAAGCGATCTGGCCTCTCCTCCCAATACCACGGAAAAGGAGATCAACTTCACTATAAAAAAAGAGAAACTCTTTGAGGTCAGGGTAAATTGCGGAGGAAACCGGTTTGTCGATGACCGGGGAAGGGTCTGGAAAGCGGACCGGCCTTACTCAGAAAAGCCGGGCTGGGGATATTTCCGGGAAGGGGGCATAAATAAAACCGATCACGAAATCTATGATACCAAAATGCCCGAACTGTACCGGACCAACCGGCATTCATTCAGCGATTACCGGTTCAAGCTTCCCAACGGGCGCTACTTCCTGGTTCTCCATTACGCTGATATCAGCTATGGGAATATCAAGAGCAACCGGTTCAATGTGAAAGTGGAAAACGACGTGGTCTATAGCAACTTCAACCTGCTGGAATATTCGGGCAAATACGTGGCCCTTCAATTGCAGCACGTTGTCACCCTGACCGACGGTTTATTGAAGGTCTGGGCCGGTTACCGGAAAGGCAAGCGTTATATCTCGGGAATCGAGGTCTACTCCGTCCCTGAGAGTGATACGGAGGATACCACCCGCCCCAGATTTCAGAACTGGTTTCCGCCCGAGAAAGCCACTGTTCCGGCTGATGCCCCCGTTTCCGTAAGAATCCTGGACGCGGACAGCGGGGTAAGCAGGGATTCGGTGTTCATGTGGATTAATAACACCAGGGTGTTTCCTGAATTCGACGGAAATTACCGGGCGCTCACCGTTACGTACATTCCCCCTGAACCGTTTCCGGCGGGAGGGCTGGTTTCCGTCCAGATATCGGTTTCTGACCAAGCTCAATCACCCAACAAAGCCTCGGGCAACACCTATTTTTATATAGAAAAGAATAAAGAGTAACAGTATTAGGAGTTACGCAGTTTTGGTTCCCTCTCCCCTGCGGGGAGAGGGCTAGGGTGAGGGGTTATTACAAGGCAACAGTTTTTTTCTCGTTCACAGGCTCATTACAGGATTTTTAGAATTTCCAGATATTGTGCCGGCGATATCCCTAAAAGCTTCAGGTTGTTCTTAATAATAAACACCGGAACTTCCCTTGCCGGAACCACAATAGGTCTTGAGAGATCACTGCGTTTATATATCCGGTGACTACCTTTTTGTCTGTCGAATCGGCAGCCCGCATATAATAAAAATCTCTCGAAATCTTGGTATGATACAGGGAAAATTCTAGGCAATGTGATATGGGATGCTTATTTTTTCTTCGATATTACCAATGCTTATGGGTGGCGTAAGGGGATGCTCTTTAGATTTCGTCTTTTGCCAACCACACTCCATCAACACGTCTTCCAATGTTCCCATTTTTACTATTTCATCAAAAAAAATCTGCATAGCCTCCTCAAAATTATTTTTCGCCTCTTCAAACGTGTCGCCGCACGAGGATAAATCCAAAGCCCGGCAGTAGGCGACAAAAACCTTGCCCTCCTTGAAAAAATCAACCTGTAGCCGGGTTTTTATTGCTTGTGCGTTGTTCATTGTTTTTTTCTCCGTTCTCTTAACCCGAATAATTCGGGTTAAAAAGAATCTA
Organism: bacterium; assembly: GCA_046757225.1. GTDB lineage: Bacteria > SZUA-182 > SZUA-182 > JBHHXV01 > JBHHXV01 > JBHHXV01. Next base: position 3,701 of record JBHHXV010000164.1, on the reverse strand, counting down.
ACCAATCATTACCAAATTTATGCGGGTTAAACTGCCTTGTTTTTCCTCTTTCTGACTGATTTTGGAAAAACCTTTTTGAGATTCTGTTTTTATTATAGCCCGTTTCTCACAGTTTTGGCAATTCAAGCCTTTTCCGTATTTCTTATTCCCTGCCTACCTGGGAACCAGGTATTTTCTCACCTCCTTCCTTCAAGGAAATAAAGACTGTACCAGTTCCTTGACGTGGTTGATTCCGATTACCTCCAGGCCGTACCGGCTTTCCAGCTTTTTCAGGTTTCCCTCGGGAATGATACATCTCTTAAAGCCCAGCTTGGCCGCTTCCTTGAGCCGTTCCTCCGGGTAACCGATTTTTCTCACTTCTCCGCCCAGTCCGACTTCGCCGGCCACCAAAGTGTCCTGGCTGATGCTCTGCCCCAAGAAACTGGAGACGATCGCGGCCACCACCCCTAAATCGATGGCCGGCTCATCCACCCGCAACCCGCCCACCACATTGACGAACACGTCCTGGTTCTGGACGAACAGTTCCAGCCGCTTTTCCAGAACCGTAAGCAGCAACGCCACCCGGTTGGTGTCCACCCCGGCTGCCGACCGCTTGGAGACCCCGTAATTACTGTCCGAGACCAAGGCCTGTATTTCCACCAGGATCGGGCGGCTGCCTTCCACCGTAGCCAGCACCACTGACCCGGGAGTGTGCTCGAAGCGCTCCTGCAGAAAGATCTCCGAGGGGTTGTCGATCGGGATCATCCCCCCGCCCCGCATCTCGAACACCCCGATTTCATTGGTGGCCCCGAACCGGTTTTTTACTGACCGGAGAATCCGGTAGGTGTGATAGCGGTCCCCTTCCAGGTAAAGCACGGTATCTACAATATGCTCTAATGATTTCGGGCCGGCCAGGGAGCCTTCCTTGGTCACGTGGCCGATGAGGAAGGTGGAGAGGTTCTGTTCTTTGGAAGCGACCATCAGCCGGTGAGCCACCTCCCGCACCTGGGAGATCGACCCGGGAACCGCCTGCAACATATCGGTATAGGTGGTCTGAATGGAATCGATCACCAGGATGGCCGGACTGATTTTGGCGACCTGCTCCTGAATAAAACTCAAGCAGGTTTCCGTAAGGACATACAGGTTGGGATTATCGATTTCCAGGCGCCTGGCCCGCAGTTTGATCTGTTCCTGGGATTCTTCCCCGGAAACATACAGGATTTTGAGGTTCTGCTCAGCCAGCATTCCGGCCGCCTGAAGCATTAAAGTGGATTTTCCTATGCCCGGATTTCCACCCAGCAGTATAACCGATCCGGGAACGATCCCTCCCCCCAGCACCCGGTCCACTTCGGCGGTCTTCACCTTGATTCTGGGCGTTTTAAGAAGGTTTATTTCATTGATCGGCAGGCTCTGGCCGCGATTGGTAAAAGAAGTGCGGGTCTGGGAGGAAGAGCTGACACTTACTTCCTCCACCATTGAATTCCACTCTCCACAGCCGCCGCAGCGCCCCAGCCACTTACCGGTCTGATACCCGCAGGACTGACAGCAGAAAACCGTCTTGGTGGATTTGGACATTTACTTTTACCGTGAAAATACCGGAGTCTCCCCTCTCTTGGGGGATAACCGGCGCTTTTCATCATGAGGGGGTAACGCCGTTATGAAAGTTTTACATCTTGCCTTCTAGGTAATCCATGCAGCTGTTTATCGAGGCCAGTTGCGGGTAGTCCTCCTCCGGAACCTCGACCTTATAACGTTTTCTTAGCTCCATGACGATATCCAGAAAGTCCATGGAATCCAGTTCGATCTGCTCCCTAATCTCCGGAAAATCCTCCAAAGCGGAAAGATCTTCGTCCGGGGCGATATCAGTGATTATATCGAGAATAGCCTGTTTAATCTCCTCTCTGGTCATTTAGTTTGTTTTCTCCAATCTAATTTGAATAGTTTTTAATAATTACCGCTGAATTTATTCCTAACATACCAAAGGAATTATTAAAAATATAATCGACCTTGTCAACTTTTTTAGGTTTATTTATTACTAAATTTTCCAGATGGCAGTCCGGATCCAGGTTTTCTATGTTAAGAGTGGGGTGGACGATTTTATCCTCGAACGAGGGCAGGTTTCCGGCCAGCTCCAAAGCTCCGGCCGCTCCCATGGCATGGCCGATATAACTTTTGGTGTTGTTTATGTGAAGAGCGGGGCATTCCCGGAAGACATCTCTTAAAGCCAGGCATTCCTTGATATCTCCGGCCGGGGTGGAGGTGGCGTGACTGCTGAGGATATCTATCTGTTGGGCCGTTATTTCCGCTTTTTTCAGGGCCAGGGTCATACATTCAGCCTGCCGCTTTTCATCAGGAATGATATAGTCGAAGGCATCCGAATTTATAGCGTGCCCAACAATCTCTCCGTAAATCCCGGCCCCTCTTTTTAAAGCGGACGATAATCTCTCCAGGACAAATATCGCCCCGCCCTCGGCCACCACGATGCCGTTGCGCTCCCGGTCAAAAGGCCGGCTGGCTTTAGCGGGGTCGGGATGTTCGGCCAGGGCTCCCTCGCTCCGGAAACTGGCGAAAATACCGAAGGTATGGATAGATTCGGACACCCCCCCGGCCAGAGCCAGATCCACTTCACCCAGCTGAAGCATCTGCATCCCCTGGATAAGACCGATATTTCCGGCGGCGCAGGCCGCTCCCAGGGTGTAATGGGGGCCGGTGATTCCCAGGTTGAGCGTTACCTCGCCGGCCGGGTTGTTGGCTACGGTCCTGGGGTTGTGGTGGTGGGTCCAGTATTTGACGTCATAATCGAACTGCTTTATATTATAAATCTCGTTTTCGGTCTCCACATTGCCGTGCTCGGTGATTCCCAGAAACACCCCGATTCGGGATCTATCTATTTTTTCCAGGTTGAGACCGGCATTGATGACCGCTTCATTGGCGCAGTAAATGGAGACCGATCCGACCCGGGTTCCCCGGCGGGCTGATTTCCGATCCTGATACCTGCTGACGTCAAAATCGCATACCCCGGCCAATACCGGCTCCATGTAATGGGTCTCAAACCGTCTGATTCCGGACTTTCCTTGCAGAAGATTTTCCCGGAATTCGGCCAGGTCGTTTCCGTTGGGAGCAGTCAGCCCTATGCCGGTTATAACGATTCGATTTTCATCGGACATAAAGTTCAGACTTCTTCTTTTTTGATGAGAGCGCTTTGGTAGCTGGTGAGGGTGAAGCTTCGTTCCCGGTCCCTTTCCGTCCAGGTAATGGTAATGGTAAGCCCATATAATCCGGGGGCGGCCTTGATCAGTTCGTCATCATCAAAACCAGTATAACCGTTACTGGCCGCTCCGTCCAGACCTGATTTTTCCAGACGCCAGCTGTAACGGCCGTAATATCCGTCAAAGGTTCCGGAAAGGGAGGTTTCGTCTCCGGCTAATAAAACCGGCGCTTCGTTCAGTTTGGAATCCGCCAGGAAGGAAATGATTGTATACTCGCCCGCTCGGGAGGCTAGATGGAGGGATTGGGAGAAGAGCTCGGAGGTGGCGGCGATAGCCAAACCCACAATGACCATCGCCAGCAGCACCTCCAACAAGGTAAAGCCTGTTTCATTTTTTTTCAGAAATCCGAACAACCGGACAACCGCGTCTTATTAACCTGGACTATTCATAAAGTTGAGCTACTTTTGCCAGACCTCTATCGGAAAAAGCTTCATGCCAACGTCCCAACAAAAT
>JBHHXV010000163.1:0-5324 GCA_046757225.1 bacterium | reverse complement strand
TATTTTCAACAACATATCATCTGCTTTGCTATGATTCCCGAATTATTCGGGTTAACAGGGCAGTCCAGCCTGGTAGACGAACTCCTTGAACAGTTTTTCCCAGACCGGATAACCCAGGGCTTCCGGGTGCCACTGCACCCCGATGACAAAGCGGTGATGAGGGCTTTCCACCGCTTCGATCACCCCGTCCTCTGACCGGGCTGACACCTTCAGCCCGATTCCCGGTTCCCGGACAGCCTGATGATGCGTGCTGTTTACCTGGAGCGTCCGGCTTCTCATGATCCAGGATAATTTACTGTCCTGTGTTAATGTTATCCCATGCGATGGCTTGCTGGGCGGTGTTTTCTGCTCATGGTAAACCCCGCATTGACCGGGCAGATCCTGAAAGAGGGTTCCCCCCTGAGCCACGTTCAAGACCTGCTCCCCCCCGCAGATCCCCAACAGCGGCATATTGCGCTCCAGGGCTTCCCTGGTTAAAGCCAGTTCAAAACCGGTTCTCTCGGGGTTGAGATTTCCGGTGTCACCGAGCGGAGTCTGGTTATAAAGCCCGGGGTCCATATCGAAATCACCGCCGCTGACCAAGACCCCGTCCAGGCTGTTCAACAGACAGTTTACGTCGTCTATGCAATAGGGCAAAATAAGAGGTATTCCCCCGGCCTCCTGAACGGCTTTCAGGTAATTTTCCTTCAGACCGAAAAAGGGCACAGTAAGACTGTTTTTCTCCGATGGCATCAGCCGGTCGCTGGTGATTCCGATGATCGGTCTTTTCTTCATTTTCTGAGCATCAGGCCGGCAAAGCGGTCGAGCCTGGTTCCCTGATCGATGATAAGTTTTCCGTTTACCAGCACCTGGGTAATTCCGGCGGGGTAGGGGAAAGGGTCGTCATAACCGGCTCTGTCCGTTATTGTACCCGGATCGAAAACGACCAGATCCGCATAAGCCCCTTCTTCGATCGTTCCCCGCCGGCAAAGCCCCAGCTTGGAAGCGGGAAAGCCGGTCATCTTGTAAATAACCTCTTTGAGTTCCAATAGTTCCCGGTTTAAAGCGAATTCCCGAATCGCCCGGGGAAAGGTTCCGAAGGCCCGGGGGTGGGGGCAGCCGCGGCTCAAGGGGCCGTAATCGGCCCGCACCGCGCTGTCGGAAGCCACCATGACATAAGGTTTTCTTATAATCCTCTCCAGGTTTTCCCGGCACATGGTGAAATAGATCGCTTCCACCTGCATCTTATTTTCAATCAGGAGGTCAAACACGAACTCTATCCGGTCTGAAGAACCAGCCGCCTCTCTCACATTTTTCCCCTCGTATATTTTGCTTTTTTCCGAAACCGCCACTGAAATCCTGACCGCTTCCCAGAATTCCGATGGGTGCTTTTCCCGGATTTCCTCTCGGATTTTCTGGCGGGTTTCCGGGGTTTTCAGGCGTTTTACCGCGGTTTCGGCTCCCCCCTCCAATGCCCAGTCCGGCAGCAATACCCCCAGACCGGCGTTGGAAGCCAGGTAAGGATAACGGTCGGCGGTTACGTCCAGCCCCTCCTCCCGGGCGGACTCGATCAGCTTAAAAACCTCGCCCAGCTTGTGCCAGTTGGCTGAACCCGAGGTTTTCAGGTGGGAAATCTGGAGGGAGACCCCGCTTTCCCGGGCGATTCCGATCACCTCGGCCACCGCCTCCACCAGACCCGGCCCCTCGCTGCGGATGTGGGTGGTGAAAACCCCTCCCCGCTCAGCCACTGCCCGGTTGAGCTCCACCAGTTCATCGGCTCCGGCGAAACAGGCGGGAGGGTAGATCAATCCGGTGGAAAGCCCCCAGGCCCCCGCTTCCATTGATGCCCTGAGGAAACCGGACATCTTTTTTCTTTCCAGAGCGGTGGGAGGCCTGTTTACGCTTCCTCCCATCACCGCAGCCCGGACGGTGTTATGCCCGACCAGGGGGGCCAGATTCAGGGTGAGATCGGCGGCCTCCATCCTGCGGTAGTATTCGGTCATGGACCGCCAATCCAGGTCCAGGCCGAACTCCTGCCGGTAAATTTTCCTCCGCTCCTCCAGGATTTTTCCTTCAACAGGAGCGGCGCTGTAACCGCAGTTTCCCACCACCTCGCTGGTGACCCCCTGGCGAATCTTGCTTTCCGCCCGGGGATTGATCAGATGATAGTAATCCGAATGGGAATGGATGTCGATAAAGCCGGGGCACACGGCCAGGCCGTAAGCGTCGATAACAATGTCACCGCTCAAACCCGAACCCAGGGAGTGAATCGAATCGCCTTTCAGGCCGATATCCAGGCGAACAGGCGGGTTGTTCCGGCCGTCATAGACTGCGCCTCCCTTTATAACCAGATCATGTCGCATTGGCCGAGCGGTTATATTTGATGAATTTCCCCAGATGACTGAGCAGCAATTTCCGGCCTTGTTCCAGGATTTCTTCCGTCTGACATTCCATAACCAGCACAGCGGGAATCAAGGTGATGAAACCCCCTTTTTCCTTACCGTTCAGCCACTGCGCTTCCACAATCCCGAGGCTTTCCTGGGTGACCGAAATCTCCCGGATCGATTTCAGGCTTTGTCTGGCGGCGTCAAAGTCGAGCACTTCAAACAAGGCGTACGGGAATTTCTTCTCTTTGGGAAGAGAGACGCTCTCCCCATCATCAGCTTCCCGCCATTGCTCAAGGTAGTACCCGTTAAAAAACAAGATCCCGGCTTCTTTCAGAAACCGGGCGGTTGAGGCTTCTCTCTGTTGTTTCTGGGAAAAGAGTTTCAAGGCGTTCTCAAAATGTTTCAGCAGACAGGGAACATCCAGAGGAAGAAAGGTAACTCCGGTATCCACCAGGTAACTGCGCCCTTCATTCTCGATCAGTCGGGCAACGATGACCAGGCCCTGGGAAATCCCTTCCAGGTCGGAGTTTTCCCGGATAAACGACTGCTCTTGAGTAAAGATATCTTCCAGAGAGAACCCCTGGCCGGGAATCGCTTCGGTTACCTTGTATAAAGAAACGAAAGAATCCCGGAGGAGTTTCACCAGTTTTTTCTCCTGAGGACTCAAGCGGTTTTGAGTCTCTTTCCGGAACCGGTCTACCGGGTGAACCCCCTCTTCCAGCCAGCAGTCCAGGAAAAACCAGTTATAAAAATTCTCTAAAGGGGCATAAGTCTCCAGGGTTTTCCGGTTTTGCTCATAGACAGCTCCGGTTTCTTCTCCATGCTGGTAATAATACAAGGTTTTGGCCAGATCGAGTTCCTCGCCATAATCAGCGGCTTCCAGGTACTCAGCCATTTTCCCGACCAGCCGGTTTAAGGTCTTCCGGGCCGCCGCCCCTTGAAAATCGATAAGATCCCCGCTCTGATTCGGTTGGCTCATCAATCTTTGTATCTGCGGTAAATAGGTATCATCTTGTCAAACAGGCTCAGGAATGTCCGGGCCAATTCCGGGTCAAAGCTGGACCCGATTCCCCGTTCCAGTTCTTTTAATCCTTCCTCAAGAGTCATCGCCACCTTGTAAACCCGTTTGGAAACGATCGCGTCATAGGAATCCGCCAGAGCGCAGATTCTTCCTTCCAGAGGGATTTTTTCTCCTTTCAGGCCCGAGGGGTACCCGGTGCCGTCCCATTTTTCGTGATGGGTTAAGACAATCAGGCGGGCCATTTTGAGCAGAGAGGAATGATTTCGGGAAAGCATTTTGGCGCCGATCTCAACATGGGTTTTCATGATCTCGAACTCTTCGGGCGAAAGCCGCCCCGGTTTAAGCAGAATCTTATCGGGAATACCTATTTTTCCGATGTCATGCATGGAACTGGTGTTGAGCAGCAGGTCGCAACGATTTTCCTCCAACCCTATCTCCTTGGCCAGCAGGGCGGACAATTTGCTCATTCTGATAATATGGAGTCCGGTCTCGTTATCCCGGTATTCCGCCGCCCTGCCCAGGCGATTGATAATCTCCATCCTGGTTTCCCTGAGTTCCCGGGTGCGCTCCTGAACCTTTTGTTCGAGAACCGATTTCTGCTCCCGTATCTGTTTATGAAGCAAACCGGTTTCCAGCACATTACGGGTTCGGATAAGCACCTCCATCTGACTCAGCGGCTTAACCAGAAAATCCTTGGCGCCGTTGTTTAAGAAGCCCTGTATTGCCTGCGGGTTCCGGTCGGGATATATGGCCAGTACCGGAATATCCGGAACTGCGCTTTCCCGCCCGTCGGGAAAACCGGACAGGTCCATGATCATCAGATTCGGCTGAAATTCCCGGCAATACCGGCTGATCAGACCGGGATCGGTAAAACAGAGAAGATTGGCGTAACCGGCTTCTTTCAAGATCCTTTCCAACTGCCTGACGCTGACCGGATCTTGGTCCATGATCGATATTTTTGATTGAAGAAACTGTTCTTCAGGGATCATTTTTTCTCTTTTGAGGAATGGCAGTTTTTCAGATAATAAACAATAATTACATGGTATTATGTAGATAAAATTATGTCAAGAAAGTATAATTTATTTAATAATGGAAACTACAAGTATCAAGATTATCCTCGGTTCCATCCTGGTTTCCGTTCTCTTCTTTCTGGCGCTTTTCGCCGGGCAGCTGGCGCCCTATAATCCTTTAGCGGTCGATATCTCGGAGGGGCTCCACACCCCCTCGGCCGCTCACTGGTTCGGTCAGGACAAACTGGGGCGCGATATTTTGAGCCGGGTGATTTACGGTTCCCGCATATCCTTGTCCGTGGGATTGGTTACCGTGGCCGTTTCCCTGCTGATCGGCAGCCTGCTGGGAGCGGTTTCCGGCTGGTTCGGAGGAATAATCGATCATCTGATCATGCGGCTGGTGGATATTCTGATGGCCTTTCCCGGAATTCTGCTGGCTATCGGCATTATGGCCGTTCTGGGGCCTTCGCTGCAAAACGTTGTGCTGGCCCTTTGTTTTCAGGGATGGGTAGGTTACGCCCGGCTGGTGCGGGGGGAAGTCCTGGCCATCAAGGAGGAAGATTTCATCCTGGCGGCTAAAGCTCAGGGAGCGGGAGCGAACCGGATTATTTTCCGCCATATCTTTCCTAATATCATGGCTCCCCTTATTGTGCAGGGCACCTTCGGGATTGCCGGGGCGATCCTGGCGGAAGCGGGCCTCAGTTTCCTGGGGCTGGGGGTGCAGCCGCCCGCTCCCAGCTGGGGAGCGATGCTGAGCGAAGGATGCAAATACCTGCTGGTTGCCCCTCATCTGTCGATCTTTCCGGGAATCGCCATCATGATGATCGTGCTGGGGGTCAATTTCCTGGGAGACGGCCTCCATGACAGCCAGCTAACCCGGTCTATTCATAAACTTGGCTGACATTTGCCAGACCCCTTATCGGAAAA
>JBHHXV010000162.1:0-5338 GCA_046757225.1 bacterium | reverse complement strand
GGCGCCAATTGCAAGAGTGCTTATGTCAGGTTTTGCCTGAACATGCTATGTTCAACTGATTACTGATTAAGGGAGAGATAAGTGGCCAAGGAACATTCATTCGATATCGTCTGCAACATAGATATGCAGGTAGTGAGAAATGTCATCGATCAGGCGATGAGAGAGATCAAGACCCGTTACGACCTTAAAGGAACAATCACCGAAATGAAATTGGAGGAGAACAATATTAAGATCCTTTCCGATGACGATTATAAATTGAAAAGCGTGATCGACATCCTTAAAGGAAGGCTGGTAAAGAACAAGATTTCCCTGAAGGCCCTGGAATTCGGCCAAGTGGAGACTGCCAGCATGAGTCATGTCCGGCAGAACATCGCCCTACAGGCCGGTATCCCTACCGATAAAGCCAAAGAGATCGTCAAGTTCATCAAGCAGATGAAAAACAAGGTGCAGGGCCAGATCCAGAAAGATCAAGTCCGGGTGGTGGGAAAGGATATCGACACCTTGAGAGCGGTGATGGATGAAATAAAGCAAAAGGATTGGGGAATCGAGACGCAATTCGTAAACTACCGGTGACATAATGCCGACCTTTAACACCATTATCGAAAAGCTGATTGCTCAGAAAGATCTGAGCGAAGAGGAAGCTCAATTCTCCATGAACGAGATCATGGAGGGGAAGTTCACTCCTGTTCAGATCGCTTCCTATCTTACCGCTTTGCGAATCAAGGGAGAAAGCGTCAGCGAGATTTCCGCTTCCGCTTCAGTAATGCGGGAAAAGGCGGAAACGGTTTCTCTTTCCGGGCCGGATAACCTGATCGATACCTGCGGCACCGGCGGAGACCGGGCTTCCACCTTCAATATCTCCACTGCCGCCGCTCTGGTGGTGGCGGGAGCGGGCGGCAAGGTGGCCAAACACGGCAACCGGTCGGTCTCCAGCAGCTGCGGAAGCGCCGATGTGCTGCAGGAACTGGGAGTCAATATCGCTCTTACGCCGGAACAGGTGGGAACCTGTATAGATAAGGTCGGTTTCGGTTTTCTGTTTGCCCCCATATTTCATAAAGCGATGAAACACGCGGTCGGCCCCAGGCGGGAGCTGGGAATAAGAACCGTCTTCAATCTGCTGGGGCCGCTGACCAATCCGGCCCGGGCCAGCACTCAGGTGCTGGGGGTATACGCCCCGGAGCTTACCGAAGTTTTCGCTGAGGTATCGGGAAAACTCGGCTGCCAGCGGGTTCTGGCAGTTCATGGTCTGGAGGGCCTGGACGAGGTTTCCCCCCAGGGAGCGACCAAGGTGAGCGAATTACGTGACGGCCTGGTCTCCACCTACGAAATCGGCCCGGAAGATTTCGGGATAAAACCGTTTCCCCTTTCCGAACTGAAAGGTGGGAATGCCGGGGAAAACGCCGGGATTCTGCTGGATGTTCTGCACGGCCGGCCGGGAGCGGCCCGGAAAGCGGTGATTATGAACGCCGCCTGCGCTTTCGTGGCCGCTGGCATGGCCGATAACTTCGAACAGGGAGCCAACCTGGCCGCCTATTCGATCGACAGCCGGAAAGCGATCGATACCCTTAACCATCTGATTGAGTATACCGGGCGATATGGTCAAGATTAAAATCTGCGGCATCACCTCCCCCGAAGATCTCAAACTGTCCGTTGATGCGGGAGCGGACGCGGTCGGATTCGTTTTTTACCCCTCCAGCCCCAGATATGTAAAGCCTGAATCGGTGGCTGACTGGCTCTCCCTTGTTCCGGCCTTTGTCTCCACGGTCGGGGTGACGGTCGATCTGCCGGCTGAAGAGATCGACCGGATCTTATCGGTCTGCCCGCTCGATTATCTCCAGTTCCACGGAAAAGAACCGCTTTCTTTATGCCAACGATACGGACGCAAGGCAATAAAGGCTTTTCGGGTACAAAACCGTTCCTCTTTAACGGAAATAAGAGCGCAGTACGCCGGTCTGCACACCATCCTGTTGGACGCTTATAAACAGGGTGTTCCCGGGGGTACAGGGCAAACCTTTAACTGGGAATTGGCCGGAGAAGCCGGGAGCTTTTCCCGGATAATCCTCTCCGGGGGGCTGAGGCCGGAAAATGTCAGGCAGGCCTTGAACCAGGCGAGACCTTATGGAGTGGATGTTTCCACCGGTGTGGAGGAATGCCCCGGCAGAAAATCCCCACAGAAGCTCGAACGGTTCTGCCGGGCGGCCGGGAGCTGGAAAGGTTGATGTGATACTTGATATAATTGACAAAGGCGGATCGAAAAGTAATAATCAAAATCAAGAAACTTTCACTGTTTTTAGCCCGAATAATTCGGGAATCATAGCAAAGCAGATGATATGTTGTTGAAAATAGTTACTTCAGTTTCCCTTCAACTTTTTGGGGCTAACAAATTTTGTATGGACGTTGGCCTAATTCAATTTCCGATAAGGGGTCTGAAATGTCAGCCAAGTTTATGAATAGACCGGATTAGGGGGCAAGATAATGAACAGGGAATTATTCGAGAGAGCCAAAAGAATTATCCCGGGGGGAGTAAACAGCCCGGTACGGGCGTTTAAATCGGTAGGGTGCGATCCTGTCTTCATAGAGAGAGCCAAAGGCTCAAAAATCTACGATGTGGAAGGGAAGGAATATATAGACTACGTCGGTTCCTGGGGGCCGATGATCCTGGGGCACGCTGATGATGAACTGCTGGAAGTTTTAAATCAGACCGCCTCCAGGGGGACCAGTTTCGGGGCTTCGACCGTCAAAGAGACAGAACTGGCTGAACTGCTTGTGGAATGCGTCCCTTCGATCGAGATGGTGCGGCTGGTCAATTCCGGCACTGAGGCGGCCATGAGCGCTATCCGGCTGGCGCGCGGGTATACGGGGTGCGACAAGATCATCAAGTTCGAGGGCGGGTATCACGGCCATGCCGATTCCCTGCTGGTCAAGGCCGGTTCCGGAGCGGCCACCTTCGGGGTGCCGGATTCGGCCGGAGTGACCAAAGGGGTGGCCAGGGACACCTTAACCCTGCCGTACAACGATTTAGACGCACTGGAGAAGATGCTGGTCGCACTGGGGCCGGAAATCGCGGCCCTTATTATGGAACCGGTTCCCGGAAACATGGGGGTCATCGTTCCGCAGGAAGGATACTTGCGGGGAGTGCGGGATCTCTGTAACAGGTACGGGGTGGTCTTGATCTTCGACGAGGTGATGAGCGGTTTCCGGGTGGCTCTGGGAGGGGCTCAGGAATTATACGGCGTGACCCCCGATCTGACCTGCCTGGGCAAGATTATCGGTGGTGGGCTGCCGGTGGGGGCTTATGGCGGCAAACGGGAGATCATGGCCAAAGTAGCCCCGGACGGCCCCGTATATCAAGCGGGAACCCTGTCGGGAAATCCGCTGGCCGTAGCCGCCGGAATAGTAACCCTGAACCGGCTCAGGCAGCCCGGGGTGTATGAGCGGCTGGAAGAACGCTCCGCTCAACTGGAAGCAGGCACCAGGAAAAATCTGGAAAACCTTGGTTTTACCATCAACCGGGTCGGAGCCATGATCTGTGCCTTTTTCACCCCCGGACCGGTCACTGATTTCGCCTCCGCCAAACAATCGGACATTGATTTATTCAGCCGCTATTTTCAACATATGCTGAAAGGAGGAATCAATTTAGCCCCTTCTCAGTTCGAGGCCGGTTTCGTTTCCCTGGCCCATACTGAGGAAGATATTGAAAACACTGTCAAGGTTGGGGCTCGGTGGAAGATTTAACAATTACTTCCAGATTAATGGACGGGAATCCGGAACCACCGGATATTTTTTTTGAAAAGAATATCAGGCCTGATACCTTAGAGGAGTTTGTCGGCCAGAGTTCTCTGGTGGAGAATTTGAGGGTTTTCATTCAGGCGGCCCGGGGAAGGGGCGCAGCGCTCGACCATCTGCTTTTTTATGGCCCTCCCGGATTGGGGAAGACCTCGCTTTCCCATATCATCGCTCATGAGATGCAGGCCGGAATCAAGACCACCTCCGGCCCCATCCTGGAGCGTCCCGGGGATCTGGCGGCCATCCTCACCAGCCTGGAAGAAAAAGACGTCCTGTTCATCGATGAAATCCACCGGATGAATCATACGGTGGAAGAGATTCTTTACCCGGCCATGGAGGATTACCAGATCGATATTATGATAGGCCAGGGACCGGGAGCCAGAAGCATCAAGCTTGATCTTCCCCGTTTCACCCTGGTTGGAGCCACCACCCGCACCGGTCTGCTCACCTCTCCTTTACGGGACCGCTTCGGCTTTGTCAGCCGCCTGGATTATTACGAACCGGAAGACTTAAAAAAAATAATTATCAGATCCGCCGGGATTCTGGCTATTTCCACTGAGGATGAAGCAGCCGGGGAACTGGCCGGCCGCTCCCGGGGAACCCCCAGGATAGCTAACCGGCTTTTGCGGAGAATCCGGGATTTCGCCCAGGTCAAGGGAGAGGGAATCGTTACCCGGGAAATCACCGGGGAAGCTCTGGAAAGACTGGAAGTGGACCAACTGGGCCTGGACAAGATGGATAAGACATTATTGTTATGTATGATCGAGAAGTTCGGGGGAGGACCGGTCGGCCTGGAAACCCTGGCCGCTTCCGTTGGTGATGCCAAGGATACCATTGAAGAGGTTTATGAGCCGTTTCTGCTGCAAAAGGGGCTGATCCAACGTACCCCCCGGGGAAGAACCGCTACTGAGCGGGCTTACCGCCACCTGAAAATTCCTCATAAACCAAAGGGCCAAGGCCGGCTCTTTTAACCCGAATAATTCGCCCCTAACAAGCGAAAAAATAAGTTTTTACTTGATTTACCAAATAAATATGTTAATATTTAAGTTAGTTAAGCTTGAGTTTTAATGCTGTTTGTCAGTGGGGAGAGGTCATGGTCAGAGCAGAGTTGGTTAACCAATTATCCAAAAGACAGAATATCACTAAAAAGAAATCATCCTGTGCGGTAAATGTTATTTTTCAGTCTATCACCAAAGCTTTGGAACGAGGAGACAAGGTAGAACTGCGAGGCTTCGGCAGTTTTACGGTCCGCTCCCGTCAATCCCGCAAAGGGCGAAATCCTAAAACCGGAGCCATTGTCGATGTTCCGGAAAAGAAGGTGCCGTTTTACCGGCCGGGTAAAGATCTCAAAATCGTAAAATAAACTTTAGCCCTAAGCCTTGTCTCTCCGGAACAGTCGGGGCGTAGCGCAGCCTGGTAGCGCATCGGTTTTGGGGACCGAGGGCCGGAGGTTCGAATCCTCTCGCCCCGACCACTTATTTTTCAGATGTACAGGTCTCGAATAATTCGGGAATCATAGCAAAGCAGATGATATGTTGTTGAAAATAGTTAC
>JBHHXV010000161.1:0-5392 GCA_046757225.1 bacterium | reverse complement strand
CAGTAAACTGATATGGCAGACAGCGCAGGTGGGAGCGGTGAAATCCCTGCCCACCGTCCAGGGAACCGCCTTAAAATTCCATTCCTTACCCAGGGAGGAAAAGATGTTTCCGTGTTTGCTGACCATATAAACCTGGTAGGCCGGGGTGTCCGGCCCCTTGTGGCACTGGGAACAGGTGTAAGGTTTTCTGGCCACCTCGATAGAAAATTGATGCCGGGGATGACAGGCGCTGCAGGAGCCTTTGCTGCCGTCCGGGTTAAGGCGCCCTACCCCCTGGTTCGGCCAGCCGGAGAGAACCGGAAAGGCCATTTCCCCCATCTCCGTATCCCGGGTGACCATCCCCTTGACCTCGACCTTGGAACCATGGCATTTAAAGCAGGAATCATTTTTTGTCTTTTCATCAGGGGGCGAAGAGACGATCTTTCCCTTAACGAAGTTCTGCTCCCCGACGATTGAATCAGCCAGATTATGGTAGAGGGCGTTGTTCCGGAGGTTCCCGTAAGCCCGGGACATCAGGTTTTTACCGTATTCCTCCACTTCCACCGGATGACAGAGCGCGCAGTCAGGAGGCGAAACCACGACATGGACGGTGGAACCGTTATGCTCAAAGCTGTCCTTGTGTAATTCGGGATTGAGCGTGTGGCATTCGGCGCAGCCGACCACCTTGTCAGCGATTTTCCGGGGCGGCGTTGTAAAGGAAACCCTTTTCTGGAGCGTCTGTTTCTGAGCCGCCTGAGCCGGGGTGACGTGGGCGTGCCGGCTTTTAGCCCAGTCAGCCACGATTCCCGGAGTGACGTGCTCGTGACAGTCCAGGCATTCCTCGGATTTGGCGCTGAGGAGGGGATGTGCCCCCGCGCTTCCAGTTAGAGCGATAAGCAAAGAGGCCGCTGTTACCCAGGTTTTCTTCATTATACAAGATCGGACAAACTTTCCGGGTCGGATTGGCGCTCCTGTTCCGTTTGTGCCATTACCCGGGCGACAATCTCTTGAGCTTTGCCTGTATAGAGTTCAGGCCGGTCCAGGAATCTAAGGTCTTGATCGGTCAGAATTTCCCTGACCTCCTGATGATTTAAGAGGCTTTCCTTAAAATCCGCTTGTTCGGTTCTGGTCCGAACGGAAACATCATGCAGTAAATCATGGGTTTTCATCTTGCCCAGGGCCGGAGCCAGCTTGAACATCAGCCATTCGGCCAGCAGCCCGTGTTTGTCCAGGAGCATATTTTTTTTCATCATCTCCGGGTAAGCGGCCATCCCTCCGGTTATGCCGTTCAGGTGCCGGAGGGAAGCGGCCGTATAGATACAGACCTCGGGCACGGCCAGCCATTCGGCCCCCAGGCAGCGCATATCCCGCTCGTGCTCGTGAGCCATCGACTCCACGATCACCCCGCTCAGGTGGCGCACATGCCGGGAAAGGGCGACAATCCGCTGCGAGCGCACCGGGTTGGATTTGTGAGGCATGGTGCTGCTGCCGATCGCTTGCCGGTTATAAGGCTCGGAGAGCTCCCCGAATTCCACCTTTTGCAGTTGAAAGATCTCATTGCCGATCTTGGCGCCGGTGGTGGCGATCAAAGAGAGATTACAGGCCAGTTCGGCTATATTGTCCCGGGAATTGTGCCAGCTGATCTCCGGAGCTTTCAAACCGAGACGCTCCAAAGTCAACTGAGCCACCTCAAAGGCTTTGTCCCCCAAGGCGGCCATGGTTCCCACCCCCCCGCTCAACTGCCCGATAAACAGGCGGGGGCCTGCTTGCTTGAGCCGTTCGACATGACGTCTGATTTCCCTGATCCAGACGGCTACCTTCATCCCCAAGGTAGTGGGCAATGCCTGCTGGCCGTGGGTGCGGGCCACCATAGGCGTGGCAGCATGTTTTTCGGCCTGAGCGAGCAGATTGGCTTCCAACTGCCGCAGTTCCCGGTAGATTACCGCGAGGGCGTCTTTGATTTCCAGCACTTCGGCCGTGTCCAGGATATCCTGGGTGGTGGCGCCGTAATGCAGATACTCCCCGGCGTTTCCCTGACAAGACCTTTTAAATACCTTCAACACCGGCATCAAAGTATGACGGGCTGTTTCAAATTCCTTTTTAATTTCCGCGAAATTCACATATTTAATATCGGCCTTGCTTTGAATCTCATCGGCCGCTTCCTCGGGGATGATTCCAAGATCGGCTTGAGAGCGGGCCAGAACTCCTTCTATGTAAAGCCACCGGCCGATCCTGGTCCGCTCGGAAAAAATCTTTTTCACTTCCGGATGACAGACCGAACCGGAATATATCTCAAAATCTATCTGGTGCGATACCATGTTTAAAAAAAAAAAATTATGGTTTATAATGACTGATCAAAATAATAACACGCAAATCAATAATTTCAAACGAATTTCAGATAGATAAGGAAAACAAGCATGATCGCACTTACTTACAAAAACGGAAAGCTGGAACTGAACCCAGACTTTCCCGACCCCACCGCTGAGGGAGAAGCCTTAATCAAGGTACGCCTGGCCGGTATCTGTAGAACCGACCTGGAGATCATCAAGGGATATATGGGGTTTTCCGGGGTGTTGGGGCATGAGTTTGTTGGGGAGGTTGTCGAATCGCCGGACTCTGAATGGATCGGAAAACGAGTGGTAGGAGAGATCAGCTGCGGCTGCGGAAAGTGTGAATATTGTAAGTCCGGCTGCCAGAGACACTGCCCCAAGCGGTCAGTGCTCGGTCTTCTTAACCGTGACGGCTGCATGGCCGAGTATGTCAGTCTGCCCCTGGAAAATCTCTATCTGGTTCCCGGTAATATTTCGGATGAAGAAGCGGTTTTCACCGAACCGGTCGCGGCGGCCTGCCGGATAGCCGAGCAGGTAAATATAGAAGGAAAGAAAATACTGGTAATAGGTGACGGGAAATTGGGGCTTATAATAGCTCAAGTGTTACATGCTTTAGGAGGAAAGGTGCTGGCCCAGGGAAAACACCAGGATAAACTGGCGCTTCTGCAAAGACGGGGAATCGCCGTGGTGATGGAAGAGATGTCCGGCTTCAGAAAGTTTGAAATCGTGGTGGAAGCCAGCGGTTCCCGCTCAGGATTAAGTGAAGCGCTGGAAAAGATAAAACCCCTGGGAACCTTGGTGATGAAAACCACGGTGGCCAACCCTTCTCCCTTTCAAACGGCTTCCCTGGTAACCGATGAAATCAAGTTGATCGGCTCCCGTTGCGGCCCCTTTCCCTCTGCCTTGAAACTGCTTTCGGAAAAACGGATTGCCATCGCCCCCCTGATCGATTTCTGCTATCCTCTCTCCCTGGGAATAGAAGCCTTTAACAGGGCCAAGGAAAAAGACTCTTTAAAGGTCTTGCTCAAATCTTAATAACCGGTTAGGTCATCTCCCCGATTAATAATAACAACGGGTTATATGGAGTAATGCCCTTGTTTGCCGATCTTGAATTTCTGGTTTTGATTTTTCGATAACAGTTTGACGAACAAGTCCGCATCTAAGGGTTTACTGAAATAATATCCCTGTATTTCATCGCAGTGGAGCGAAAGTAAAAGGTTCAACTGCTCTCTGGTTTCCACTCCCTCGCCCACCACTTTCAAATTCAAGCTGTGAGCCATGGCGATAATGGCGGTGGCGATCGCCCGGTCATCCGGATTGGTGTCGATATGGGAAACAAAAGAACGGTCGATTTTCAAAGTCTTTATAGGAAACTTTTTAAGATAACTCAAGGAAGAATATCCGGTGCCGAAATCGTCGATCGATATATGAATCCCCTGGTCGTGCAGGCGCTGCATGGTGATGATGGCGGATTCCACGTTGTCCATGATCGCGCTTTCGGTAATCTCCAGCTCCAGATAGGAGGAATCCAGGCCGGTCTTGGTTAAGATATCGGCGATTTTCTTTTCCAGATTCAACTGCTGAAACTGCCTGGCCGAAAGATTGACCGCCACCCGAAGCAGCCGGTAACCCTGCGTCCGCCAGGCCGCGCACTGGGCGCAGGCGGTTTTCATGGTCCATTCTCCCAGGGGGATGATCAAGCCGGTTTCCTCGGCCAGGGGTATAAATTCGACCGGCGGAATAAGGCCCAGTTCCGGGTGCTGCCAGCGCACCAGCGCCTCCATACCCATAATCTCCCCGGAGGAAAGACTGATCTGAGGCTGGTAATGCAGGATAAACTCGTTTCTCTCTATCGCTTTGCGCAGGTTATTTTCCAGCACCAGCCGTTCAAACGCCTTGGCGTTCATGGTTGAGGTGTAGAGTTTGTAGCAGTTTCTCCCTTCTTCCTTGGCCCGGTACATGGCCACGTCGGCATTCTTCATCAGGATCTCGGGGGACTGGCCGTTCTCGGGAAAAACGCTGATACCGATACTGAGGGTTATAAATAACTCGTGCCCTTGAATCACGATGGGAGCTTTGAAGTTATTTACTATCTTATGGACTATGTTGACGGCATATTCTGCCTTTGTAATATCAGGGATGATAACAGCGAACTCATCATCCCCTAACCGGGCAAGAGTGTCGTCTGTTCTTACGGTTTTTTTCAGGAGACCGGCCACCCTTTTCAGCAACTCGTCTCCGGCATCGTCTCCCAAAGCGTCGTTTAAATCGGTGAAATGATCCAGATCCAGGAAGATAACGGCCAGTGTTTTGTTGCTCTGCTTTGCCCGTTCTATCTGTAATGCCAGCCGTTCCTTGAATAACTGGCGATTGGCCAGATCGGTCAAGGGGTCGTTGTAAAACTGACGGTTAAGATCGATTTCATTCCGGTATCCAGGGGGCTTGTTTAAAAGATAAAAGAAACATGTTTCAGAAAAACAGGAAATCTTGAATATGGAAAGAAGGAAGGGATGATTCTGTTGGCTTTTATCCAGAATATCTACTTTACCCGTCCATTCTCCGGTTTTCTCCAATGTTTCCCCTATATTCAAATCTAATTCCCGGCCCTGCTTGTCCGCAAATACGATTTTTTTATCATTACCGATCAACTCTTTTGCCGAATAACCGGTCAGTAAACAAAAAGCCGGATTTATCCTGATGATGGAACCGGCGGGATCGGTTATCATGACACCTTCCGATATTTTGAGAATAATCTCCCGACACATCTCCCGGTTTTCCGAAAACGCGTTTTTCAACAATTCCATAACAGTTCTCAAATATTTCTATTATTAGTTTAATTTTAGTTGATGTTACCAGTTGTAAGAAAATTTAGCAAGCAAGGCTTGTTCTCTTTTCAATCCTTTAAGGAGAGGGTATAATCAAGCAAATAACGTGGAGCCCGAATAATTCGGGAATCATAACAAAGCAGATGATATGTTGTTGAAAAATGAGAATTTTCGTTCAAGATCAAGGCTTGCGAAAATTTTAGCCGCAGGCATATACGTAATATTCTGAGGATTAAATTTTGAGCATAACGCAGAGCT
>JBHHXV010000160.1:0-5405 GCA_046757225.1 bacterium | reverse complement strand
CGGTAGTGGGGCAGGGCAGGGTTGTAAAGACTCTAAAAAATGCCATCACCTCCGGGCGAATTGCGCACGCTTATTTATTCTGCGGCCCCAGGGGAGTGGGAAAAACCTCTATTGCCAGGATATTGGCCAAGGGAATAAACTGTCAGAAAGGTCCGACCGATGTTCCCTGCAATACCTGTTCAAACTGCCGGGATATAGATGAAGGGCGGGCTCTTGATATCCATGAAATAGACGGGGCTTCCAATAACGGCGTGGATGATGTCCGGGATATCAGGGAAAGAGTCAAGTACTTGCCATCAGCCGGTCAGTACAAGATTTATATTATCGATGAAGTGCACATGCTTTCAATTGCGGCCTTCAACGCCTTATTGAAAACCCTGGAGGAACCGCCCAAGCATGTAATCTTTGTTTTAGCGACCACTGAACCGCATAAATTACCGGCCACCATTATTTCCCGGTGCCAGCGCTTTGATTTCAGGCGGATTTCCGAAAGCGAAATAGCGGTCAATCTGAAGGAGATCGCCCGAAAAGAGGGGCTGGTATTAACTGACCGTTCCCTGGAATTGATTTCCCAGGCGGCTGAGGGGGGGATGCGGGACGCTTTAAGTCTCCTGGACCGGTTGATTTCCTGCTGTGGAGCCGAGGTGCTGCCTGAAGATGTGGAAGACCTGCTGGGGTTGGTCAGTTCCCGTCTGGTAACCGCTATAGCCACGGGAATTGTTGAAAAGGACTCAAAAGCGGTACTGAAACAGGTTGAAGCAGTC
Source organism: bacterium (assembly GCA_046757225.1). GTDB lineage: Bacteria > SZUA-182 > SZUA-182 > JBHHXV01 > JBHHXV01 > JBHHXV01. The sequence goes on along the minus strand of JBHHXV010000160.1, from coordinate 4,641 downwards.
AACCGGGAGGGTCATAACCTGGTTGTTCTTATGAAGCAACTGATGGATCTTTTTCATCAGTTGTTTCTGTATAAGTTGGATGATAGTAATGATTCCCGGCTGGCCGGCTGGAAAGAACAAGATATTTCTCTTGAAGAGATCTTACAGATAAACAAGCTGTTTCTGGATTATTCGGAAAAGGCACGCGGTTCCTCTGACCCCTTATTGCTGGCAGAGCTTTTTCTGGTAAAAATGGCCTGTATAAAAAGGTTCGTTCCCGTAGAAGAGATCCTTAACCGTTTGGAACAATTGGAAAAACGGATTTCCGGTTCGAAAGCGTTACCGGCTGCTCCCACTCCTAAAACTGGCGATAAGGTGGGTAAAGATGATACAATGGTCTGGTCCCAGGTTATTTCTGAACTGAAAAAGACGAAATTTTCCCTGGGATCCCTGTTGGAACATCATGGGACTTTGGTGGAGAAAAAAGAGGGGCTTATACGGATTGAATTTGAACGCGGTTTTTCCAAAGACAAGATATCTGACCCGGCTAATCTCGATCTGGTAAGAGCCAGCTTTTCCCGGTTTCTGGCATCGCCCGTAAAACTGGAGATATCGGAGAAAAAGGCGGACTTGTTTTCTAAAGCCCAGCACCGGGATCAGTCAAAAAAAAAGCGGCTGGAAATTGAAGTGGAACAGGAGCCGATGATCTTGCGGACGATTTCCATTTTTGAAGGGAAGCTGGTTAAATCAAGAGAGGTTCATTATTCCTGAGCGGCGCTTATGTGGTATTAAGCGTCTAGTTCAGTACTGTAAATAGTATCAAGCTTAGAGGTGGCGGGTTATGAAAGGAATGGGCAATATGCTTAGGCAGGCGCAGCAATTGCAGTCTAAAATGGGTAAAATTCAGGAGGAGGTTTCCCAGAAGACCGTGGAAGCGACTGTGGGCGGGGGAATGGTCACGGCGGTGGCGAACGGCAAACAGCAGCTGGTCAAGCTGTCTATCAGCCAGGAAGCGATTGATCCGGACGACACGGAAATGTTGGAAGATATGGTGATGGCAGCCGTAAATAAGGCTCTGGACGATTCCCAGGAGATGGTTAAGGAAGCGATGAGCGGCTTGACGGCCGGATTCAATATTCCCGGATTGAATATGTAATGAATTCACCTCACCAAAATAAGGTGGAACAAATACTGGACGCTTATTCGCAGCCCAGGAAGGGCAGTGTGTTTGTCGTCTCCGGCCCTTCAGGGGTGGGGAAAACCGCCATCTGCAAGCAAACGATGGAGCGGGATTCGAAAATCAGCTATTCGGTTTCCTACACTACCAGAGATAAACGGCCCGGCGAACAGGAGGGTAAAGAGTACCATTTTGTAAGCAGAGATCAATTTCAAAAGCAAATAGAGGAGAAAGGATTCTGGGAATACGCCCAGGTGCACGGCAACCTGTATGGAACTTCAAGAATCGCTTCCGAGAAGAATTGTCAAGCGGGTTACGATTTGCTTATGGATCTTGATGTGCAGGGGGCAAGGCAGCTCAGAAAGCTGGACATTGATGCCCACTTCATCTTTATACTGCCTCCCAGCATGGAAATATTACGGGAAAGACTGGTGAAGCGTAGAGATACTACAGAAGGAGAAATAGAAGCCAGAATGGAAGAGGCTTATCATGAAATGGCCCTCTGCCAGGAATATGACTACATAATCATAAATCGTGATCTGGACAAATCGGTGGAAACGTTTTGTAATATTGTTTTGGCTTGCCGGGCTAAGAATTTTAAATTGAAGGGAAAGATTAATGACTGACAGTGAATCAACAACAGTAAATTTATACAGCAAGAAATGCAAATACAGCCTGGTAATGGCGGTCGTCAAGCGGGCAAAGGAACTGAACCGGATCGCCCGGCAAAGAAATTTATCGGTCAAGGAGGTTTCTTATTCAGATTACAACCTGTCCAAACCGGTTCCTTTAGCCTTGGATGAAATTTTACAGGAAAAGGTAAATGTGGTGGAAAAGAAGAAACCGGCATATTCCCCGGAGGTACTGTTAGATGAAAACGCTGATAAGCTGTTGAACACGGATGCGATACTTTCGCAGGCAATTTCTGAAACCGGAAACTTGGCTGCTCCACTCAATGAAGAGGGAAACTAGGAAAGCATCCACTTTTGAGAGAAAATGTTTTTTGTTTTCTTATTACTCCAAAGCGTTCAAATATCTGTTAATTCTTTTATCTCTTTTGGGGATGAAAGGGATCGCCCGGGCGGAATCGTCTCAAGCTCCTCCGGGGATGGTTTTTGTTCCTGCCGGCTGGTTTTACATGGGGAGCAAAAACGAGGAGATCAAGCTGGCGATGGAGATCTTCCGTAATGATGAAGGTATGCCTGCGGTTGAAAGCTGGTTTTCCGATGAAAGCCCGCAACATAAAGTATATTTAGATGCGTTCTATATAGACAAATACGAGGTAAGCAATCAAGAATATAAACAATTTGTAAATGCGGGAGGATATAAGAACAAAAATTTCTGGACCGAAGAAGGATGGAACTGGCTGCAAGAAAAAAAGGCGACTGAGCCGGACTGTTGGTCATACGATGATTTCAACCGGCCTGAACAGCCGGTGGTCTGCGTAAGCTGGTATGAAGCCGGGGCTTACGCCAGATGGGCGGGAAAACGGCTTCCCTCCGAAGCGGAGTGGGAAAAAGCGGCCCGGGGGGATGACCATAGAATTTTCCCCTGGGGAAACAAGGCTCCGAAACGTGACAGTCTCTATCTGGCCAACTATCATCCGGGAAAAAATCAAGCAGAGGACGGTTACCGGTTTACAGCTCCGGCCGTTTCCTTTTCCGAGGGAAAATCCCCTTACGGAGCAGTGAACATGGCCGGCAATGTCTGGGCATGGTGCAGCGACTGGTATGGAGAGAAATATTATTCGTTTTCCCCCCCAAAAAACCCGCAAGGCCCGGATAAAGGAGAAAAAAAGATTGTAAGAGGAGGGGCCTGGCTCAATTTCAGCGTAAGTATCAGGTCAGCCTACCGCAGTTACGTATCACCGCAGTTAAGGTATTCCCATATCGGAATCCGCTGTGTTCGCAGCGCTTCATTCTTATCCAAATAAAAAAACACGGAGGATTTTATGATTGTTATTGGAGAAAAGATAAACGTAATCACCAACACTATCCGGGCGGCCATGCGGGAGCGGGACAAAGGTCCTATCCAGGAGATGGCTGTACTTCAAGCCGATGCCGGGGCCGATTATCTCGATGTGAATATCGGGCCGGCCCGCAAAGACGGCCATGAGGTTATGCCTTGGATGGTGGAGGTTATTCAGGAAGCGGTCGATCTCCCTTTATCTCTGGATACGGTAAACGCCGATGCCATAGAAGCCGGCTTGAAGGTTCACAAGGGAAAGGCGATTATCAATTCCACCGACGCCTCCAGGGAGCGGATGGAGCGGTTAATCCCGCTGGCGGTTGAGTACAATTCCTTTGTTATCGGTCTAACTTATCTGGCTCAACCAAAAGACGCCAATGACCGCTGCGCCTATGCCGCTGATTTGCTGGGAGCGGCCATGGAATTCGGTCTTCCTCTGGAGGATCTCATTCTCGATCCCATCTTTCAATCCGTCTGCGGCATGCAGGAACACGCCATGGAGATCCTGAAATCAGTCAAAATGCTTACCAAACTCAATGACCCGCCCATGAAGATCGTCTGCGGATTAAGCAACGTCTCCAACGGCGCCCCCGAAAAAGTGAGATCGGTTTTAAACAGGGTCTATATGATTATGGCCATAAGAGAAGGGCTTTCTCACGCGATCATGGACCCGACTGATAAGGATTTAATGGATACCCTTAAAACTCACAAGGTTTTCCAGAATGAAATATTGTATTGTCATTCCTATTTAGACAACTAGTTTAGACAATTAAGAAGGGACGGAGGTAATCAATGGCTTTTACGGCTCCCAAGGAAATATATAACGGAAAAATCAATTCCATTACTATCGGAAAAGGTGAAACCGCTATCGAGATCGGCGGCGCTGAGGTTTTCCCTCAATATTCTTTTGACGGAAACGCCGGCAAACCGGTGGCGGTCGCCCTGGAGATAAATGATATCGCTCCGACCGATTGGGCGGAGGCGCTTAACAATGTTTACGGTTCCGTGTACGACAATCCGGTGGAGTGGGCTTTGTATTGTCAGAACGAACTGGAAGCGCAGGCGCTTTGTTTACGCTTACAGGGAACCCATCCGGACCAGCAGAACCGGTCTCCCGAAGAAGCGGCCAAGACTGTCAGGGAAGTACTGGAAGCGATCAAGGTTCCGCTTATCATTGTGGGAGCCAACCATATAGAAAAAGACGCTGAAGTGATCAAGGTCTGCGCGGAAGCGGCCGCCGGGTATCATTGCCTGGTAGGCAAAGCCCAGGAGAAGAATCACAAAACTATAGCCGCCGCCGCCATGGCCTACGATCATGTGTTGCTGGCTCTCTCCAACCTGGATATCAATCTGGCCAAGCTGGGGCTGGTCCGCGATCCTCGGCGCTTGCTCTTGTCGTCCAAGCGCCGTTGGTATTCCCGCTCGATCCGCTCCGGCTCACTCAACAACGAGCGGACATCCTCCCATACGGCAGCTTCCAGGAGGTCCGTTCGGACCTGCTTGTTGTCACAGATCCG
>JBHHXV010000159.1:0-5522 GCA_046757225.1 bacterium | reverse complement strand
GCGTACTCACTGTCCTGGAAACGCTTCTCAGCCTTTTTAAACAGTTTTTGGGATGAGTCCCTTTCTTCTTTGGCGGTTATTCCGGGAAGGTAAGATTTTTTTGTATTTATCAGTGAGGGTCTGATATTTAAAGCCTCCCAGTTGCTGGAAGGAGCTACAGTGCAGGCGCTTGGCCCGATAGTTAAAAGAAGAGCAAGCAAAAGGATTGACATGACACTAGCCCCTGATCCGGGGAATCAGTCTCTGGAGCATGCCGACCAGGGTAGCAACTTCTTTCCGGGTATTATCTTTTCCCAGGCTGAAGCGGATGGCGCTTTTGGCCCTTTCTTCGGAAAACCCGGAAGCCAGCAGAACCGAAGAGGGAGCCAGGGAACCGGCCATACAGGCCGACCCGGTGGAAACCGCCACCCCTTCCTGATCCAGGGCGATCAACAGGCTGGCGTTGTCCATCCCCTCAAAGGAAAGGTTCAGGGTCTGGGGAAGAGATGCTTGGCGGTTACCGTTCAAAGCCACCCCGGAAACCGATTTTTTTATCTCTTCATAAAGATATGCGGTCAAGCGCCCGGAAACCGGCCCCTCTTCAAGAGCCAGCCGGCAGGCCTCGCCGAATCCCACGATTCCCGGAACATTTTCGGTTCCGGAGCGTCTCTTCCCCTCATGAGGCCCCCCTACCAGAAGCGGCTCCAGAGACAACCCGTCTTTCAGATATAAAGCCCCTACCCCCTGAGGCCCGTATATCTTGTGAGAGGAAAGGGATAAACTGTCAACTTGCAGTTCCTTTACATCGACCTTTATTTTCCGGATAGCCTGAACCGCGTCGCAATGAAAGCGAATCCCTCTCTCCCGGCAAATCCGGCCGACCTCCCCGACCGGCTGAATAACCCCGGTCTCTCCGTTGGCCAGCATGAGGGAAACCAGGACGGTATCAGGCCGGATCGCCGTCTGCAAATCATCAGGATCGATCAATCCCCCCCGGGAAACCGGCAGCCAGGTGATTTCCCGCCCTTCCTCTTCCAGCCTGTGCAGAGAGGCGGTTACCGATTTGTGCTCAGTAAGGGCGCTGATGACGTGACCGCTTTTACGCTTACCGCAGAAACCGGAAATTCCTAAATTATTGGATTCCGTTCCCCCGGAGGTGAACACGATTTCCCGTTCGCCCGCTCCGATCAGGCGGGCAACGTGCGCGCGTGCTTTTTCCAGGGCGGCTTTGGCTTTACGGCCATAGGAGTGGGAACTGGAAGGATTGCCGAAATTACCGGCGCTATATTCCTGCATACAGGCCAGGACTTTGGTGTCCGGTCGCGTGCTGGCATTGTTATCGAAATACATTTTCTAAACGTTAATCGATAAACTCCTTTGATGATTTGATATGATCGGCGTAGCCTAAAAAGATGTCGCTGTTGGAAACGATGCCCATGATATCGTGGCCGTCGAATACCGGCATCCGCCTGACATTGGTGTGCACCATCAACCGGGCGATATCGTGGATTGAAAGATTGGGAGAAATCACCAACAGCGGTTTGGTCATGATATTCTTGACTTTGGTTTTGGCCGGGTCTTTCCAGGCGGCCACCATCTTATTGACAATATCCCGCCGGGTAATGATTCCATAGGAATCATCGTCATGAACCCGGTTTACGATCAGGCTGCTGACCTTCTTTTCCACCATTATTTTGAGGGCTTTTTCCACTGTGAACGACTCCTCTACCATCACCACATCCGTAACCATTATATCTTTGGCTTTCATAGGTTTCTCCACATTGAAAAAGAGGCGCGATCTAAAATTACTTTACCCCTTTGGTTTTCATCAGAGAGGCGTATATTCCCTGGTCGATCTGCTTGATAGCGTCCACTTTGTCATCAGCGTCCACAAACAGATAACTCAACATCCAGCCTTCGGTTACATAGCCGAAATTGGACCCGGCCACCGGAACCTCCGCTCCTTTAAACAAGGCCCTTATCTTATCAAAGTGATCTCCGATTCTGATGCCGTGAAAGGTGCCTTTAAAGTTACTCCTTATGTCTACGGAAAAGACTTTCCCCTTATGTAGCCCCACTACCACCGCGTTATCATAATAGGCCAGTCTCTCCACGCTTTCCACCGGGAAATAGAGATTGACCTTTTCCTCCTTTGACGGTTTGCCCAGGAGCTTTATCACCTGTTCGCGGGAATCTCCCACCTTGATATTGAGGCTGGAAGCGCTGACCAGAGAATCCCTGATCCCCAGAATAACCTTACGCATTCTGGGAATAAAAGCGGGGCGTCTCTTCTTTATTTTGTCCAGCTCTCTTATGGCCAATGCGTAAAACTTTTCTTTTTCCGCTAAAGAAGCGGCCTGATCACCCTTTTTCTGATATTCCTCTGTCTTGTCCAGATAAGCTACATACTGTTTCTTTTCTTTCTCGCTTATTGTACGATTATTGATGGGACTGTCGGCTGCCGAAAGGCCGGTAAGAAAAAAGACGCTCAGGACTGCCAGGATAAGAATAAAAACTTCAGGACGGTTTCTCTGCTTCTCTTTTTTGTATTGACTCATTATGCAACCCCTTTATGCTGATTTACAAGACTGATTGTCATTAAATTGTATCATTACTATTCAGGTAAAGAAAGGGTTATAATGACATTATGAAAAACCCCCGTTATTCGGTAATAATTCCCGCTTATGATTCGGAAAACACGATTGCTGACTGCCTGGAATCCTTGATGGCTCAGGATTTGGACGAGCCGTTCGAGATTCTGGTGGTTAATTCTTCTTCCGATGAAACCCCCCGGATAATTAAAGAGCGTTTTCCCCGGGTGACTCTGCTTCAGCGGGAGCGGAGAACCGACCAGGGAAAGGCCCGCAACCTGGCCCTGGAACAGGCGGCCGGAGAGATTATCTTCTTCCTGGACGCCGACTGCACGGTAGAACCGGACTGGATGAGACGAATGAGAGACCGGCATGAGGAATACGGGGAACTGTTGGGAGTCGGTGGGCCGGTTCTCAACGCTGACCTGGATAATTCGATCGGCTGGGCCGGTTACCTCATAGAGTTCGGCCATCTGTTTCCCCAAGGGGAACTGCGGGAAACCTGGCACCTGGGAGCGGGAAACGTTTCTTACAAAAGAAGTTTCTTTGACCGGGGATTCCGGTTTCCCGAGGAACTGCGGTTCGCTCAGGAAGATATCATGTTCAACTGGCATCTGAAGAACCAGGGAATCCGCTTTTTATTCGATCCCCGGATTACGGTTGTCCATCATCACCGGACGGATTGGCCCTCTTTTCTCCGGCACCAGTACAAACTGGCCCGGGGCACCGTTCATCTGCTGGCCAATACGGAAATGGAAGGGAGCTGGCTGGTTAAACACCGCTGGCTGGCCCTCTTGCTGATGCCGCTGGTCGGCGGCTTGAAATTTTATCGAACCGGTAAGCTTTTTTACCGGTTTCAGCCGAAACTCTTCCGGAAATCCCCGGGAATACTGCCGGTAATTATGGCGGGAGTCGTCAGCTGGTGCCTGGGGTTCGGCCGTGAGCTTTATTTTGCCGAGCGAGTCAAGGCTGTCTTTCAGATACAATAAACATGACCCTTGTCGTATTGGAACCTTTGCGGGAAATACTCAAGCCTTTTTGTTGACTCCCGTTCCCGAGCCAGCCTCATTACTACTGCTTGGTTCCGGCCTGATCGGCCTGGGCAGAAAGAAAAAGGAAGCGGTTTAACGCCTCTTTGGTCATTCCAGCTTTCGCTGGAACATTTGACTTCTTTTCGTTTTTACGTTAGGCTTTTAAGCATGAAACGATCACTGAAAACCGTTTTTGCTTTATTTCTTTTCCTGGCGATAGCCCTGCCTGTTTCTGCTGTTGAGGTCGCTCCCCGGATTTCCGACCGGGAAATAATAGAAAGCCTTACCCAGTTGAGAGCGGAGCATAAAGCCATAAAATCAGAAATAAATGTTCGCTTTGATTCAGTAAACGAACGCTTTGATTCAGTAAACGAACGCTTTGATTCAGTAAACAAGCGTATTGATGATCTTCGTTTTGACATAAACACCCGCCTTAATGCGATAATCGGCATTGTCACCATAGTTTTAGGCTTCCTTATCCGCATGCAGTGGCAGATGAATAAACGGCAGATTCAGACGGAAACCTCCCTGGAAACCCAGAAAGACGAAATTGCCTGGCTCAAGGAGATGGTCAATAAACTTCTGCCCCCCAGAGGAGTCTTGTGATGTTTCTGTTCCCGGACCGAAAGTTTTAAGGGCTTCGGATTTCAAGTAGAGCAAACTAAGAGATAAATTCCTTTAATTTAATGAAGAAATTCTCTTTGGCAACCTTTGCTTTTTCCCCGGAACGGCTCTTGATTTCCAGCAAACCCTCTTTCAGATCCCGCGGGCCGATGATGACCTGACAGGGAATGCCGATCAGGTCGGCGTCCTTGAATTTTACCCCGGGGCGTTCGTGCCGGTCATCCACCAGCACTTCGATCCCCCGCTCGGTTAACTTTCTTTCCAGGATTTCGGTGACCTGCCAGACCTTTGCCGCGTCAGGGTCAAGAGGAATGAGAATTACCTGGAAGGGAGCGATTTGCCGCGGCCAGATAATGCCGGACTTATCGTGGTTCTGCTCAATGGCGGCGGCCATGGTTCGGCCTACCCCTATACCATAGCAGCCCATGATCATCGGCCGGTTTTCTCCCGCTTTGTTTTTAAAATGACAGTTCATCTTTTCGGTATATCTGGTTCCCAGTTTAAAGGTATGACCGACCTCTATTCCCCGCCGGAGCGAGATTCTGCCGGTCGAGCAGCGGGGACAGGCGTCCCCCTCCACCACGCTCCGCAGATCCCGGTAAGCCTCCACCTGAAAGTCCCGGTCAGGGTTTACATTCTTATAATGAACATCGGTCTGATTGGCTCCGGTAACCAGATTCGCCGCCCCTTTTATCTCCAGGTCAGCCAGTATCCGGATTCCTTCCAGCCCTACCGGCCCGGCGAACCCGATTTCTGCGCCGGTAATCTCTTCCACCAGTTCCTCCCCGGCCATCGCCAGGGAGTCACAGCCGAGTTGCGCCTTTAATTTAAACTCGTTCAATTCCCGGTCTCCCCGGATAATCACCGCCACCGGCTGGCCGTCCGCCTCGAATATCAGTGTTTTGGCGAATTTTGAAGCGGGCAGGGACAAGAAGTCGGCGACATCCTTCACTGCCCCCCTTCCCGGGGTATCCACCAGGGTAAGTTCTTCCGGTTCCTCGTCTTCTCCCGGCCAGAAGAGGCATTCAGCCCGCTCCCGGTTGGCCGCGTAAAAGCAGGTATCGCAAAAGGCGACCTCATCCTCACCGGAATCGGCCAACACCATAAACTCGTGGGAAAAATTCCCCCCGATATTCCCCGAATCAGCCTCCACCATCCGGAAACTGAGCCCGCACTGCCGGAAAATATTGGTATAGGCTTCCTGCATTTTTTTATAGGTGCTCTTGGCGGAATCGTCATCCCAGTCAAAGCTGTATCCGTCTTTCATGATGAATTCCCGGGCTCTCATCACCCCGAA
>JBHHXV010000158.1:0-5562 GCA_046757225.1 bacterium | reverse complement strand
GGAAACTGATAAAAAGTTTCGTCTTTCAAACCAATACCGATTCGCCCGTCATGATTCCCGAATTATTCGGGTTAAATACAGAATCCCCAGAACTGCTCAGCCCTGGGGATTCTGGCGTCACTCTTTTTTTGTTTAAACGGTTTATGACCGCCTTAAAACATAGCCCTGATATTGAGCATGTATTTATCCTTCCTGGTATACCGGTTGAGTTTACTCCTGGCATTATCCCTCAGATAATCATTACCCTGCGGGATGTTGCTTTCCTCGTCCAGCAGATCCAGGTCAGCGGTCAGGCTGAGCCGGATATTCTCTCTGATAAAGTAAGAGAGAGAGGGAAGAATCCTCTGGCTGTTCTGGGTATTTTTCTCATCCTCCACCATATCATACTGCACGGCCGCGTAAAACTCGGGACTGATATTATAGCCGATCTGGCCGGTCCAGCCGGTCATGTCGTTGTCCGAGAGTTGACCGGAGCCGGTCGGGTCCGCCTGGAAATCATAGTTCTCGTCCCGGCCCATGAAATAGGCCACGATAATATCCAGGTTGTTGTCAAGACGCAGGTTCAATCCCGGAGAAACCCGCCAGAAATCGTTCTTGATATTAGAGGTGGCATAGCTGGCCGTATCGGTTCCATACATTCCCCAGACAGAGAACCCGGAACCTTCCAGCATGCCGTCCTGGAGCTGATATTTCAAGGTTCCCGAATAGTTCTTGAAGCGGTTGGGGTCGGTCTGGTCGGCTTTGCCGTTGAAGATTCCCGCCTGATAGGTCAGCCCGTGGGTATAGCCGTAGAAACTTACCCCCTGGGTGGAACTGCTCATATTGGTCGAGTCCTCCCCTAGTTTGTCGGATGAGTTGTACCTGGTGGCCAGCACCTTGACATTGGAGATCATCCGCAGACGACCGGAAGCGACATGCCAGTCCATCATGGAGAATTTTCCCACCCGGATATTGGCCAGTCCGCCCTGTCCCAGGAGATTATGAAACCCCAGCCGGTAAATCTGATTCTTGGCTTTCTGATCTTCCAGTTCCGTTTCTATGAAGAGAGAGATGTTTTTATAAAGGCTGCCCGCTACAAAAAGGCCCACCCAATGGGTGTTTCCCAGGTCAGCTTCCGGCTCCCTATCCGTTTCCGTACTGTTATTAGTCCGGGTAACTGTCCGGGATTTGGTCTGGACATTCGCCACGTCGACATTGAGACGGACACCGAAAAAATTACCCACCTGATCGATGACCTGCCGGTCGCTGACCTTGGTCTTGCCGACCTCGCTGCCGTCCTCTTTTTCCGGCAGCTGATAGCCGTTCTGCATGAACTGCTCTCCGTAATAGTTCAACCGGGGAAAAGCGGTATGGCAGGTGGAGCAGCTCAGTTTATACTTCCGGGAAAACTGGGCCACCGCCTGCGCTTCCGGCACGGTTGTCAAACCTAGCAAGGCAAACAGAACGAACAGGGTTGACAGAACTTTTATTCTTCCTTTGATTTTTCCAGCGCTCATCTGTTTTTCTCCTCCTTGTTAACAAAAGCACTCATAAACGTACGACAGCAATGAAATTTAAGAAATCTTAGCAGATATCATATCGGTAATGCAACATATTTTTACAGTTAAATTCCGGTTAAAAGCCGGTACGCTGTTCCGCTTAGAACCGCAGCGATCGGTAAGGTCAAAACCCAGGACAATATCACCTCCGAAAACATCTTGTAATCAATTTTTCCGTTTACCAGGCCGATGCCGAAAAGGGAGCCGACCGAGACATGGGTGGTGGAAACCGGCAGCCCTAATCTGCTGGCCCCGGTCACCAGTATTCCGGTCACCAGATTAGCGGTAAACCCCTGCCCGTCATTCATGTCGACGATTTTATAGCTCATGGTCTCGGCTATTTTCCGGCTGCCCAGCAGCCCTCCCGCGGCTATCCCCGCGGCAATGGCCGCCACCCCCAGGCGAATGTCCAGAGCCTTGACCGTAAACAGTAAAGCGGCGATTTTGGGGGTGTCGTTCAGTCCCCGGGCAAAGCTCATAATCCCGGCGCTCAGATAATGGAAAAAATCAAGCGTTGTTTGAGCGTTGATTCCCATGAGGTTGCCGGTGTACAGCTCTTTACAGTTCCCGGTGGAGCCAAAACCGATGGCGGGAACGCTGGAACAGGTCAGGGAAAAGGACTGATCCGCCGGAACCGGCTCCGGCACTTTTCCCAGGCAGAGGCAGCTTTCCTTGGAAATCCCCAGCCGGAGCCTCGTTCGGTGAAAGATAAGGTAAAACATGGCCGCTAAAGCAACCGCGATCAACGGGCTGAAAAAGAGGGGCAGGAAAAAGGTTTTTTTCAGGGCGGCCAGATCAATCCGGGTGCCGATGGCCACCAGACCGCTTCCGGCCAGCGCTCCGATCAAACCATGGGTAGTGGAGACCGGGAAACCGGTCAGAGAGGCGATGATAACCGTAAGTCCCGCGCCGATGGCCACCGATAAAAGAAAACTCGGTGAAATTACCGCATCGGGAACCAGGCCGCACCCGGAGAAATGTTTTATCAGGCTTTGTGCCCAGTAAACGGAAGCGGCCGACCCGGCCAGGGTGGCGGCCGTAGCCAGCCGAAGCGCTGTTTTATAGTCGGAGGTACGGCTGCCCAGCAGGGTGGCCACCCCCTTGAAGTTGTCGTTGGACCCGTTTGAGTAGGCCAGGAAACAGGCCGCCAAAAAAATAACGACACCGGTCATCGCTTAACCCCGTCTCTTCATAAATTTAAGTGTCATGAGCCAGACCCCTTATCGATAAAGGAATATACCAACGTCCTGAAAAAGTTTGTTTGCGGGAAAAAGTTTCAAGGGAAACTGATAAACAAGTTCGGATTTCAACAAGATAACGATTGCTTGGTTATGATTCCCGAATCATTCGGGTTAATTTTCTTTTCCAGTTTTATACATGAGCGGTAAACTTCATCCACGCTTATCGATTCCATGCAGCGGGGACTGGGGCAGTCCCGTTTATAACAACCGCTGCAATCCAGCCGGTGATGAACTACTATGTTCCTGTTTCCCAGAGGTCCGTTCCTGACCGGGTCGGTAGGGCCGAACAGAGCCACTGTGGGAATCCCTAACGCTGCCGCCAGGTGGAGCGGCCCGGTATCGACCGCCACCAGCAGATCCAGCCGTTTAAAAAAAGCGGCCAGCTCAATCATGTCAGTGGGAGGAGCCAGAGCGATCCTCTGAGGGGCGGGAGCGGTTTCCTTAAAATTCTTTCGCAGTCCGTCCATACATACGGAAGCCAGCTGTTTATCCCCGGGCGCCCAGAAAAGAATGATCTTCCAGCCGGTCTCCCGCAACACCCGCCGACACAGCCCGGCCAGACGCTCAACCGGCCAGCGTTTGCTTTCCCAGCCTCCGCCGATATTGATCCCCAGGATGAAACTGCCCTTATCATACCTGTTTCTGACGAAATAGTCAGTTACAATCAACTCACTTTTTGCGTCAGGAACTATTTGAGAACGCCAGTGGGAGCAGTCAATATTAAAGGGAGCCAGTTGACTCAAGTTGCTGTTGACAATGTTGCCTGCCGGCGGGGCGACTTTAAGATTATTGAAAAGGGCGTTCAGGCTTTCCCGGCAGAACTCCGCCTTAAAACCTACTCTGGTCTCTGCGCCCGTAAGCCGGGAAACCACTCCGCTTTTAATCAACCCCTGCAGGTCGAAAACCAGATCAAAACGCTTTTTCCTCAGTTCCCGGATGAACCCCAGGAATTTTTTCGCTCCCGGAATCCCCTGTTTGCTCCACCCTTTAAAGTCCGCGACCATCATCCCGGAGATCTCCGAGATGATGGAAAGGAGGCTTTGATAGCGGCTGTCCACCACCCAGGTGATCTCAGCCTCGGGGTAAGCCTCCCGCAACCGGTTCAATACAGGTAACGCATGGATTATGTCACCGTAAGCCCCCAGTCTGATAATGGCAATGTTCATATAACCTGAATAGACCGGGCTAAGTCCGATGGTCTGCCAGAAGCTCCTCGTAGAGATGCTGATAACTCATTACCATCCTGTCCAGCGAAAAATTTTCCCTGATCCGTTTTCCGGCCGCCTCTCCTAAAGCTTGCCGTAAATCGCAGCTTTCCAATAATTTACATATTGCCGAGGTCAGCGCTTTTTCGTCCTGAGGAGGCACCAGCATACCGCATTCCTTATTCACCGCTTCCTTGTTACCTCCCACTTCGGTCACCACCACCGCTTTTTTCATGGCCATCGCTTCCAGCAAAGCGTTTGACGATCCCTCGTGTATCGACGGGAGGACGAAAACGTCAAGGATTGACAGAAGTTGCATAATATCATCGCGAAAACCCAGGAACATAAAGTTATCATCCAAGCCGTTATCAGTGACCAGCTTCTGGAGCTCCGATCTTATCGGGCCGTCTCCCACCAGAAGAAACATGGTCTCGGGATGCTGCCGGACAATCGCTCTGGCGGCATTGATCAAGCAATCCAGGGCTTTGTCGATAACCAGGCGCCCGACAAATCCAACCACCAGAAAATCCTCCCGGATTTTCAGTTCTTTTTTTAATTGAGTACAATTATTATCCTGCTTCAGGGAAGCTAAATCAACCCCATTGGGGATTCTCACCGCCTGCTCCGGTTTTATCCCTTCGTTTTTAATGGAGAAATCGATATGCTCCCGGGAGACGCCGGTGATTTTGCTGGTAAACCGGGCGGTAAAACGACTCAGCGCATAATGCCACGGTTTTTTCCACAGATCAAAACCGCGAATGGATGAAATAATGATGGGCACCCGGGTCAATCCGCCGAGAAACCGCCCGACTATATCCGAATGAAACAGAAAGGTATGAATAATATCCGGTTTTTCCCTCAACAACAGAAAATAAAAATTAACCAGGACAAAAAGAGTGTTTATTTTATTGGCATTATAAACCTTGACATCGACTTTTATCTGTTTGAACTTCCGGGAGTAATCCTCATCGCCGTCACTGCCCAGGCTGACAATGTAGGGGGCATATTTTTTCTTGTCCAGCTCGCGAACCAGGAGGTACAGGGAGCGCTGAGCTCCGCCGCTCTTCAAGTGGTCAATTAAATAAACGATTTTTACCGGTGAATTCTTCATTTTATTGGGTAAATATTATCTAATCGCTTTAATCTTTGTCAATAAAGATAAAATCGGAGTGAATTTTGACCTTGCTTTTAATACCTGTTATTATTAATATTTAAGTTTGACTGTACTAATTGATAATATATCGGGGGTGACGATGGGCGACCTGAATAAGATAAAAATAAGCGGTTCAAAGAAGGAGGATCCCAAGGAAAAGTCGCTGGGTTTAGCCATTTCCCAGATCGAAAAGGATTACGGCAAGGGAGCGATCATGAAGTTGGGGGCTGGCGCCGCTCTCCAGGGGGTGGAGGTGATTTCCACCCAGTCGCTGGGCCTGGATTTCGCCTTGGGAACAGGGGGGGTTCCCCGGGGCAGGGTGGTGGAAATATTCGGGCCGGAGGCTTCGGGCAAGACCACCATGACCCTGCATATTGCCGCCGAATGCCAGAAGAACGGGGGGATCGTGGCTTTTATCGATGCCG
>JBHHXV010000157.1:0-5568 GCA_046757225.1 bacterium | reverse complement strand
CACCGGGGAATTAGGGGGGGATTTTAATACTGACATGGTGGTTTCCACGATTCTTTTCTGGCTCCTGACCGTAAATTCATATTTGACTTTTTTTTTATTGATCGAGAAATCCAGAATATCGCACAGGTTTTTTATCAGGTCTGTCGGGTCGTCCAGGAAGTTTGGAAAGGTTTGTTCCATTAAATCGGCGGAGCTTTTATATCCGTGGATGCCTGCGGAGCGGATGTTGGCGTAGATAATTTTCCGCTGGATATCAGTGATGAATATACCGATGGGAGCATTCAGGAAGATGTTTTCCAGGAGATTCGGTTCAAAAAGGTCGAGCATTTTTTTCTGTTAGGGGTTTGGGTTAATATTTTTAATTATACCATGTGGAGAATAATTGGAGTAAAATACCCAGGTTTCAGGGGGGTCTTGAATGGGGTCAGTGAAAGTGGAATCCGGGACTTTGGATTCCCGGGCGATCAGGTCGTCTTTTTCCCGCAGCAGTATCGGTTATGATAAGGTAACCGGTTTCCACCGGGAGGAGGCCGGGAGGCTTTGGCGTCTTATTCAAGCCGGTTTTCCTTTGCCGGAAGATAGCCGGCGCGGTTGGGGAAAAATCCTGGACATCGGTTCGGGAACCGGCAATATGTTGTATTGCCTGAAGTTTCCTTTCTGCCGTTTTTTCTGCCTGGACATATCCCAGGGGATGAATCTGTTTTTGCGGGAGAAATCGGCTGGCACGCCTTTAGAGAAAAAGAGCTCACAGGTCACCGGTGAGGGGGAAAGGCTTCCTTTTCCGGCCGGCACCTTCGACCTGGTGGTTTCCAACCTGGCCTTTCAATGGTGCGCTGACCCGGAGAAACTGTTTCGGGAAATAAGGGCGGTATTAAAACCGGGCGGGGGCTTGGGGTTCTCCTGGTTTGGCGAAAGCACCCTCCTGGAAATACAAGAGATTTATAAAGAACTTTCCCCGGTTGGAGCAGGAAATTATCTGCATCCTTTTTACTCTGTCCAAGAGATGAAAGCCGCTCTTATCGCCGCTGGTTTTGCAATAACAGAGGAGCGAACCAGAGAAGAGCGGCTGTTTTATCGTAATGCGGCGGAAATGCTCAGGTGGATAAAGATGACAGGAGGGCAGAACGCCGGTTCCGAAAGACCGCGGGGTTTGGGAAGACGGTCTTTAATCAACGCCTTCATCCGGGAATATGACCGCCGTTTCAGGACGGATGCTTCCCGGGTATATGCCACGTTTGCGGTGGGATCCTTTACCGTGAAAATACCGGAGGGGAGTTTTCCCGGTCTTGAGGGATAACCGGCTTTTTTCAGCATGAGGGGGTGACGTATGGCCCGTCATGAAAATTTTGGTTAAGCGCGATGACAGCTAAAAAAGAAGAGTTCAGCAAAAAGAGGTTGTGGGGAGCCGCTCTTTCCTTTGATTTCGGGGGCAAGAAATTCCAGCTGATCGATCTGTTCGTTTTTCTGGGAATCTGCGCCCTTATTTACGGGATTTTGTCGGTTGGCCATTCCTGGGTTGGGAGCAGCCGGGCTTCCATGAAGGTCGACCTGAGCCCGTGGGCTTTGCCCCGTTACACCTTTTACTCGATGGTTCGGGGGCTGGCGGCTTACCTGCTTTCCCTTGCCTTTACTGTCTGGTACGGATACGTGGCTGCCAAGAATAAGACCGCCGAAAGGTTTATGGTCCCCCTGCTGGATATTCTGCAGAGCATCCCGGTGCTGGGGTTTATGCCCGGGGCGGTGATCGTCCTGGTGTCCCTGTTTCCCGACAGCAACATCGGTCTGGAACTGGCGGCTATCCTGCTGATTTTCACCGGTCAGGTCTGGAACATGACCTTCAGTTTTTACTATTCGGTCCGTTATTTACCGGCGAGCTTTAACGAGGTGGCCGGGATTTACCGGTTCAGCAAATGGCAGCGCTTCAAATGGATAGAGCTGCCTTACTCCGCTATCAGCCTGATCTGGAACAGTATCATGTCCATGGCCGGCGGCTGGTTTTTCCTGATGATCTGTGAAACCTTCGTGCTGGGCAGTCAGGATTACCGCCTTCCCGGGGTAGGCTCGTACATGAGCGTGGCCGTGGCCGAAGGAAATATTCCCGCCATGGTTTACGCGGTACTGGCGATGCTGCTCATGATCGTTCTGCTTGACCAGTTTCTCTGGCGGCCGGTGGTGGTTTGGTCCAATAAGTTCAGGTTGGAAGAAAGCGCCGGAGCCCGGGAGGAGGGTTCTTTTTTTCTGGACTGGCTGAAGGATTCCTCTTTGTTATCGCTTGCCGGCGCATGGCTTCGGGAGTCAGCCGGGAGGATCAGGAAAGGATGGAGAAGCCTTTTTCCCGGCTCTGATGTTTTCTTGAAAAATAAGAGCAAACTCATTACCGGCACATGGTTGAAGTGGGTTTTGTTGGCCGGAATGGGGGCGGGGTTTCTCTCGGGAGCCTGGCGATTCCTGGTAATGGTTTCCTCTCTGCCCTTTTCCGGTTGGAAAGTGATCGTTTCCGGGGCGGCGCTCACTTTGGGAAGGGTGCTTATCACCATTGTGCTGGGATCCTTATGGACCATTCCTGTTGGTCTTAAAATCGGGCTTTCCGAACGTTTGTCCAGAATTTTTCAGCCGGTCATTCAGATTTTGGCTTCCTTTCCCGCCCCGATGTTGTATCCTATGGTTATTTCCGGGCTGGTTTTTGCTCATGTCGGTTTAAACTGGGGGAGCATTATCCTGATGGTGATGGGAACGCAATGGTATCTTTTGTTTAATGTTATTGCCGGGGCGACCGCCATTCCCCACGAGCTGAAAGAGGCCACCCGAACCTTCAATATAAGCGGCTCCCAGCGCTGGCGGGAATTTTACCTGCCGGCGATTTTCCCTTATCTGGTGACCGGCTTTATTACTGCGGCCGGGGGGGCCTGGAACGCCAGCATTGTGGCGGAATATGTTGTTTTCCGGGGAGAGCGTTTTTCTGCGGCCGGGATCGGTTCCCTGATAAGTTTTGCCGCGGAACGGGCTGATTTTCCTCAGTTGGCGGCCTGCCTGCTGGTGATGGCCGCGGTGGTGGTGGCTTTCAACCGTTTGGTGTGGAAACCTTTACACCGCTTTTCCTCTGAACGCTTTTCCCTGGTCTCGTAATGAAAAATATGGACGCCTCAATTTGCGAGTTGATCAATGTGGACAAGGAATACCTGCTTCCCACCGGCAATCCCTCCCGGATTCTGGAACGGATAAACCTGGCTGTTTATCCCGGAGAAGTGGTGGCTTTACTGGGCCCCTCCGGTTGCGGAAAATCCACCATCCTGAGGATTATGGCCGGTTTGACCGAGCCTTCCGAGGGAACGGTTTTGTATCATGGGGAAAAACTTCAGGGGATAAACCCGGGTGTGGCGATCGTGTTTCAGGGAGCGGCTTTGTATCCCTGGATGACCGTGGCGGAAAATCTCCAGGCGGTTTTGATGCCGTTGGAGTTTTCCGCTGAGCAGGTTGAGCAGAGGATGAAAGAGGCTATTGATATTGTCGGATTGGCCGGGTATGAAGAGGCTTATCCCCGGGAGCTTTCCGGGGGAATGAAACAGCGGGTGGGGATTGCCCGGGCTCTGGCGGTCAAACCGGAAATCCTCTGTATGGACGAGCCGTTCAGCCAGGTGGACGCCCTGACCGCCGAAGGGCTGCGGGCCGAGGTGCTGGATATCTGGAACGCGGCCGATCAAAACCCTTCGGCCATGTTTATGGTAAGCCACGATATCAAGGAAGTGGTGTATATGGCCGACCGGATTGTGATTCTTTCCTCCGCTCCCGGTGAGATTCGCAGCAACATCCGTAACCATCTGGGCCGTCCCCGGGACTACCGCTCCCCGGAGTTTCTTAAGATGGTTGATTATATTCATGATATAATCACCAATGCCCTGATGCCGGATGAAGAGGAGACCGTGCTGGTGGAGCGGCAGAAGGTAACCCGGGAGAGAGTCAGTTTTGAGCCGCTGCCGGATGTTACGGCCAGCGACGTGATCGGGTTGCTGGAGTTTCTGGATTCGCATGGCGGACAGGGGGAGCTGTTCCAGCTGGTTTCCGAAACGCAGAATGAGTTCGGGCATTTTATCAATATCGCCAAGGCGGCGGAGATTCTGGACCTGATCGATACTCCCAAGCGTCAGATCGTGTACACCAAGCTGGGAAAACATTTTGTGGATTCCGATTCCGAGGTCAGAAAGCAGATCTGGAAGAAACAGTTGCTTTCCCTGAACATTTTCCTGAGGATCAATAAAATGCTGGAAAACTCCAAGGAAGGGTCCCTGGATAAAGAGGTGGTGGAATCGGAACTGGCCATGCTGCTTCCCTATGAGGACACCCCCAGGGTGTTCGATAATGTGATCAACTGGGCCCGGTTTGGCGAGCTTTTTTCCTATGATGAGGATGTAGAAGAGCTTTCCTTTTCCTAAACTGTCGGCCGTTGGTAGTTATGAAACCTGAAATCTCCCAATCTATCGGCTTTCTTGCTGAGGCTGATTTTGTTCCGGTCGAACAATATCGGGTTTTAGGTATCCCGCCCGAATCGATTCCTCCTGATTTCAAGGTCTGGAAACATTCCTTCCCCCCTTTGGATAATTATCTTAACACCCAGGGCGGCAACGCTTATGGAATTTCTGTTGTGGAGATGGCGGTAAAGGGGCTGGACAAGAGCGCTTTGGAGCTTCTGAATTCCAATGATTACCGCAAAATCAACCGGTTTTACCGGGACCGGGGAATTTATAAGGTTCTTTCCAAATACCAGCGGGAATTTTACCTGGTTCCCGAGAGTGTGGAAGCGATTATCCGGTTTGGGATTTCCGATAAGTTGGAGCGTATATCCAGAGTAATTCACACCCTGGTGAGGAGCCATGCCCATAAACTGTTTCGGGTGGGCGCCATCATTGGTGAAGAGCGGCTGCTTTATAATCGGCTAAAGAGCAAGAACCCCGGTGTTTCCTTTGAGCGGATCGACTTGTGGAAAAAAGGGGAATCAGGGCGTTTTGACCTGATCTATCTGGCCTCCGAGCCGAATGAGCTGGTTTCGGCTGTTACTGCCGGTTTAACCCGCCCCTCAACGGTTTCCGAGCCGGTATTATTTAATTATATTCCTTTGAAAATATATGATTTGCTGGCTCCGGGCGGAGAGCTTCTCCTGCTTGGCCCAAACCAGATTTCCTCCCCTCAGGCTAAAATAGAGCTGCCGTTGGATCGGGACCTGGTTTGGTTTAAGGGGCTTTTCTTTTATCTCAGCCTTTTTCAGATCGATTATCATCTGACCGAAACCAAGCTTACGATTACCTCCCAGGATCTGTTGAATTTCTGCAATTTTCCCGAGGCCGAGCTGGCGGAATTAAAAACAAAGCTGCATAAAGATTTGGCTGATGCTTCTTTTGATGAAATCTTGAAAATCAGAGAAGACGCTCCCAAACAGAAACCCCTTTTTCGTTATGCTGAAAATCACTATTTATCCGCCTTGTTTTTTGAGGAGGAGGCCTGTTCCTACACTCCCTCTTATTTGCTGAATCATTACCGGGTTTCGCTTCCTTTCGACCCTTTCCGTCAGACTTT
>JBHHXV010000156.1:0-5598 GCA_046757225.1 bacterium | reverse complement strand
GTATAGCCTTTTTTGTGAGACCTAACTACTTTCTACAATATAGCAAGCATAAAAATGAGTTTGGTTGACTATGGCGGCTGTCTGCATATTCACAGCAGGCATTCCGACGGAACCGGCACGGTTCCGGAAATCATGGCCGCCGCCCGGGACTCGGGAATCGATTTTATAATACTCACGGATCATAACCGCTGGTTCCCCGAATACCAGGGCTGGCACGATAACCTGATGGTGATTACCGGGGCGGAATTAGGGCATCGCAGCAGCGGCCATGTCCTGGCTTTTCCCCTTGCTTCTTCCAGCCGGGTTCCCAAAAGCTCTGACCTGGAATTACTGGAATTTGTAAAAAGGGAAGGAGCGGCCGGTTTTATCGCTCACCCGTTCACTCCGGCCAAACCCTGGTTCGGAATCGGTTCCAGGATCTGGCGGGAATGGGATACCGACCTGTATGACGGTATCGAGTTATGGACGTATATGTATGATTGGATCGAGGAGGTTGGTTACCGTAATCTGGCGGGCAGCCTGAAATCTCCTGAAGAATTGATAAGCGGCCCCTTTTCCCGGACCCTGGAGAAATGGGACGAGCTGACCCGGAAACGGCCGGTGGTGGCGATCGGAGGTCTGGACGCTCACGCGAAAATCGGGGCCGGCTCTCTTTCTTTAAAGCTTCCTTCATACGGTTATCTGTTCAAAACCTTAAGGACCAGAGTGCTGCTGGAAAAGCCGTTTACCGGTGAATACCGGGACGACAGTAAAGAGCTGTGCCGGGCGGTGGCCAGGGGACACTGTTACCTGGGATACGATCTTCTGGCTTCCAGCGCCGGTTTCCGCTGGCAGGCCCAGACTGAAAAAGAGAGTTTTATTATGGGAGATCTGGTTCCTTCCTCTGCCCGGCGGTTGCAGTTGGAAGCGGTTCTGCCCCGGGAAGGAGAGCTGGTGCTGATCCGAAACGGCCGGGAAATCAAGCGAAAGATAGATTCCCGATTGAAATGGGAAACGAACCGGCGGGGGGTTTACCGGGTGGAGGTCTATTTAAACGGCGCTCCCTGGATCTTTTCCAACCCTGTTTACTGGTATTAAAGATATGTTCAACCAGATGAGTTATTCCCGGTCCGAGCGGGTAGGAGAGCTTATTCATCATGAGATTTCCAATCTCTTGATAAAGGGGATCAAGGATCCCCGGGTAAAGAGCGCTACCATTACCAAGGTGGAAATGAGCCGGGATCTCAAAAGCGCCCGGGTGTTTTTCTCGGCTCCGGGTGAAGAGCAAAAAGAAATCCTGAAAGGGTTGAACAGCGCCAGGGGGTTTATCCGGGCGGTTTTGAAAAAACGGCTGTCTTTGAGATATATACCGAATTTAACGATTATTCCGGATAAATCGATAGAGCACAGCATTCACATTTCCCGGGTGCTTGACAACCTGGAATACGACAGCGATGAAGACAAAAATAGTTGAGGCGATCAACCGGAGCCACAGCGTTCTGCTTACCGCTCATTACAGCCCTGACGGAGACAATATCGGGTCACAGTTAGCCCTGTATTTTGCTCTCAAGCGGCTGGGGAAAGAGGTGGAGATGATAAACGCGGACCCGGTTCCCGGCCGTTATTCATTCCTTCCCGGCGCAGACAGGTTCCGGGTTTCCCGGAAGATCGACCGGGATTATGATATAATGTTCGTCCTTGACTGCGGGGAAATCGAAAGGCTGGGGGGACTTACTGCCGAAAGAGCCGGGTTTTTAATCAATATCGACCATCATCAGGGCTGCGGCGATTTCGCCGATATTACCTGGTGCCGTGAGTCCGCCTGCGCCACCGGCGAGTTGATTTACGAGCTTCTGCTGGAACTCGGCGCTGAAATCGATAAGGATATCGCCGTCTGCCTGTATGTTTCTATTGCCACGGACACCGGTTTTTTCCGGTTCGCCAATACCAACGCCAGAACCATGACGATCGCCTCGGACCTGCTGGCCAGAGGAGCCGACGCCGGGAAAATTTCCGAATTGATTTACGAGCGGGAACCGGTTGCCCGGTTCCGGCTGTTGGGAAAAATGCTGGAGAAGATGGAACTGGTCTGCGGTAATAAAGTGGCCGTCATGACCGCCGCTCTGGAGGATTTCAGAAACACCGGCGCCAGTCAGGAGGATACCGACGGCTTTTCCAATTATCCCAAATCTATCCAGGGAGTGGAAATCGGGATAATTTTTCAGGAAATTGAGCCGGGGATCGTTAAAATAAGCATGCGCTCAAAAGGTAAGGTAAATGTGGCGGCCTTAGCCAGAGAGTTCGGGGGAGGCGGTCATATCCGGGCGGCCGGCTTTCGCACAAAAGAAAGCCTTGACGAAATAAAACCTAAATTGTATAAAGCCTTAGTAAAGAAACTCACCAAACCATGAAAGCGAGATTATAAAATGGGAGTAAACTCTGTTATTATTCAAAAATACGCTTTTGAAGCCAGAAGCAATCTGATCGCCGAGTACAAAGAGAAATATACCTCCAAAAAAGGAGACCGGTTCAACTGCAACAAAATAACCTATGAGATCGCCAACCTGTTTAAGAGTGAAGACCAGAGCGGTTTCGAGTTCGAGCTCAGCTCAAAGGTTCCCCTGGAAGAGCTTTCCGTTGATATCCAGAAATATTTCCGGAAGGTGAAATCGCTTCTGGGTTCAAAGATGGAGGGGCTTTCCGAAATAACCATGGAGGATACCGAGAAAAAGATCGATAATGAAGAAACCAAGCTCAGGGATTATATCCGGGTTAAGTTTTATTATAAACCGGAACAGCTCTATGACGCCGATAAAATAAACAAAGCCATAAAGCGGCTTTCCGCTGACCCCGAGGCGGATATTGCCGTACCTGACGTGCCGGAAGTAAGCAGCCTCCCGGGAAAACTGGTTTTAAACTCGGTTCGGAATACCTTTTACCGGATGGCCAAAGAGAACCTCGATGGATTGATGGCCGCCAATGATCAGGCTCTCAAGGAGTTCTCCGAGTAATTAATCAGGAGGCAGAAGTTTCACTTCGGTTTTCTCACCTTTATAGAGAAGGGATATGGTTCCCGATTTTCTGGTGGAATATATTTCCCCCCTGCCTCCGGCCTGGAAAGCGGCCCTCTTTTTCCGGGAAAGGGAGGAGCGGACCACCGTAACCTCGGGTGGATGTTTCCTCAGAAACCTCCAGAGAGCGGATCCCTGACGAATAAAAGGAACGGCCAGCAGGTTTACCGGGCCTGAACGCTGGAGGATATCCACCAGGTCCGCTTGATCTTCTTTTTTCAGGTCGGCCGCGATAATTCCCGTAAAATCGCGGTAAACCAGTTTCAGCAGGCCCTTCTTTTCGGGAAACAATACCCTGAATTCGGGGGTTAGCCGGATTTCCCGGCCCGGTTTAGCAGGAACGGGAACCCGATATTTTTCGAGAGTTTCTTTTAATCCTTTTAAGTGTCGGTTTCCCTGATGGATACAAACCACTCCGGCCAGGCTGTTTATCCCCTCTTCGGCCAGGAATGACCTTAACGGGTTTCTCCGGCGGTTATAAAAGTCCTGGGCGAGGCTTCCTCCCCCGTCCACTACCAGGTTTTTGTGGTCGGGAAGCTCGATCACCCAGATTTTGTCCTTTAAATCCAGCAGATGAATCTTCAGGCCGGAAGGGGACAGAAAAAAGATCAGCCAGCCCGCCAGAACCGGCAGCAGCAGCCACCGGATATACCTTGTCCTGCGCATAACCCAGATTATCCAGACCAGATAGATGGTCAAGATCAGCCCCAACATCGGTTTACCCAGATGAATCAGGGAGAGATCCCTGGATGCCAGCCAGTCCACCAGTCTAAGCAGCAACCCGGCGAAGACCGAGGAAACCCTCAGCAGCCCGAAACCGGCCCCCGGAAAAATCAGGGAGACGATCAATCCCACGAAACCTGTCGGCAGAATAAGGTATATTAATGGAACCGCCAGGAAATTGGCCAGGGGAGTAGCCGGTGAAATGCTCTTGAAATAATAAGCGATTACCGGAGCGGTGGCCAGAGAAGCCGCCCAGGAAACCTTCAGATAGGTTTTGAACAGTACCAGATAACGGTTCTTAGGGGACAGTTTTTTCAGCGGGTATGGCTGCCGGGAGCTGATCGAATCCAGGCTCAGGACAATGAAAAACACCGCGATAAAGGAAAGCTGAAAGGAGACCTCAAACAGAGAGACCGGCCGGCCCAGCAGAATCAGAAAGGCGGCCAGCATCAGAAGGTTGTACAGGTTGATTTTCCGCTCGAAATTAACCAGGATTATATAGGCTCCCAGCATGATTAAGGCCCTGATCGTGGGGATCCTTCCCCCTACCATCTGAGCGTAAAGAAACACAGGGATAATGGTAAGAAGCAGTATCAGGCGGCTGGGAAGGATATAACAGCTTATGCCTTGATACCACCGGGCAGGGAGCAACCTGAACAAAAAGCTGAAAACAAGCGCTAAAGCGGACACCAGGATGCCGATATGAAGCCCGGAAATAGCCAGCAGATGAGCCAGCCCGGTCCGCCTGAAGGCATTGGTTTCCTTATACCCCAACCGCTGGCGTTCGCCCAGAAATAAACAGCGCAGCAAATTACCGGGGCTGCCGGGGGATTCCGCTTTTATCCGGCTGCTCAGGGTTTGCTTCCAGGAGAAGAGCTTCTGTTCCCAGGTGCCGGAAGAAAGGGTGGCAACCGGCCTTATCCGGTCCGGGGAAGAGACTTTTCCCTTCAGCCAGACTCCCTTTCGTTTCAAGTACCGCCGGTAATTGAACAAGCCCGGAACCCGTGACGACCTCAGAGGAAACAGCCGGGTGGAAACCTCCAGAACCTCTCCCACCCTGACCCGGGGCCAAAAACCGGCCGTGTAAATCTTTACCAGTCCTTCCGCCGGACGGCTCTCCTGCCGGTTCCGGAAAGACTCGACCTCCAGGTAAAACTCATTACGGCGGGGGTAGTTTACCGGCGGGTAAACCACCTTCCCTCTTACCACCCCCGTTTTATAAGCCGCCACTCGAAAGATATGGTTCTCCGAAGGCTTGAAGTAGCTGACGGTCAGTCGGGCGCTTCCCCCGATGAACAACACCGCCCAGAAGACGAGATTCACCCCTCGAGAAAGAAAGCGGAGCTCCGAAGTCCGGCGCCAATACCCGATCAGCAGCCACAAAGAAATACCGAGTAACAGGACGGCTTGATTCGGAAAAGAGCGGAAAACGGGGTAATAGTAGGTGGCCAGTATCCCCGCGGTATAAGCCGACAGGGCGCCCAGCAGCGAAAGGTTTATATTGAACAGGGCCGACTCGGTTTCAAAGCCGGCAGCTTTTTCAGGCATGAATAACAGTGTAGCACATGAGTTTTGTTTACCACAGCTGTGTGAAAAAAACAGCCAAAGTGGTATAATTATTATAGGATATTATAGTTTAAATTAACTTATTCTCCGAAACAGGGGTGGCAACAGAGGTCGGCATGATAATTGCATCGTTAAGTACGCAAAACCGGAAAAATAATCCTTTCATCAAGCTTGTCAGTCCGTATTGTTTGTGAGCCCGAATAATTCGGGAATCATAGCAAAAGCAGATGATATGTTGTTGAAAATAGTTACTTCAGTT
>JBHHXV010000155.1:0-5654 GCA_046757225.1 bacterium | reverse complement strand
GAGTATAGCCTTTTTTGTGAGACCTAACTACTTTCTACAATATAGCAAGCATAAATCATGGTTGCATGTGCCAGACTCTATGTCGGAAAAGGCTTTACGCCAACGTCCAGATAAAATTTCCTTGCCAACGGAAGTTGAAGGGAAACTGATAAAAAGTTCCGTTTCTCCAACAAATACCGATTTTCCGGCTATGATTCCCGAATTATTCGGGCTGATGCTGCCGAAAACCCTTTTCGGAAATATCTTGCTGGCGGTTCTGCTGGGTGTGGGACTGACATTCCTTCCGACCGGAGCTGCTGAAAAAGTTCCTTCCCAACCGAAACGGGAAAAGCCTCCCGCCCGACTGCCCAAGGTAATCGAGGTTCCCGGTGAATTTATCTCTATCCAGAAAGCGATCGATTCCGCCCTGCCCGGGGATACGGTACTGCTTGCTCCCGGCAGATATAAAGAGAATATCCGGTTAGCCCCCAAGGTTCACCTACAGGGGTCGGGCGTCAAGGAAACCAAGCTTACCAGGGGATCCAAAGAATCTCAAGAACCGATCATCATCTGCGCCGACGGCTGTGTCATTGAACGCTTAACCATCTGGGGGTCGAAGGTGGGAGCCAAGGCCGGAGTTTATATCAACGACTGTTCACCTACCCTGAGAAACACCAATATCAAGCAGAACGGGGATTCCGGGATTGCCGTATATAACGGCGCCCGTCCCTTTATTACCCAGAACGCTGTCTTTAACAACGGCTATTCCGGAATCAATTGTTTCGACGCCGCTCCGGTTATCGTTAAAAACAGAATATTCCGAAATAAAGGCTCCGGGCTGACCATGATGGACTCGGAAGCGCTCATCAAAGAAAACCGGATTTACGACAACCTGGAAGTGGGGATGTTGGTAAGCGTTTCCGAGGAGAAAAGGAATGATGAGGACTTTTTTGATTCGGTAATTCAGAAAAACATTATCCAAAAGAACCTGCTGGGCGGGATTACCTGCGAACTGGCTTCTCCCACTATCCTGGAAAACAAGATCTTTTCCCGGGGCAAGATGGCGCTCTCCCTGTTTACCTCCAACTCGGTTATCAGAAAAAACGAGCTCAGGAGCAGCGGCCCGCCGGTGCTGAGAATCGACCAGGCCTCCGCCCCGGTGGTGGAGGACAACCTGATCAAGGGAACCCTCCGGTTTGCTATCCTCAATGAATCCAAGCTGGCCAGACTAAAAAACAATGAAGTAAAAAGCGCCTGGAAACCCCAGTTTAATCCCCGGTAATAACAGTCAACTAATGGTTATGTTCGTGTTTTTCGTGGCGCTCGGAGCCGCCTTGTTTATGTACCATCTTTGAGCTGTCCGATTTGATGCTTCCACAGGCTAACATCATTGATCCGTAATAGGGATTCTTAATTTCTTTGGTCAGTTGAACCCAGTCGCTTCCTTTTTCGTACATCGGACAATGAGCGATGTACAGGATTTCATGTTTGACATTATCCGGCTTGCCGAAAGCGGCCACATACTTGACCAACTGACTGCTGATCTGTTTGAAGATATGCCGGGATTCCTTGATATTGGCGGCATTGGCTGAAAGCGCTTTGACATAATGCATCAGCTTTTCCATCTCCACTGTTTCATGAAACTCATGCAGGTCAGGAGTATGGTTACCCTCTTCAATTAATTCCTCCAACTCTTTGGCTGTTTTCAACATCTTTTTCGACTCTTCCGCCAGGTGGTCGGTTTTGTCTGAAGCCAGTTCTTTTTGCACGATCAGGTAGCTGTTTATGATGTTTCCCATCATTTCTTTGAAATCACCGCTCTTTTCGTGATGTTTCGATTCATGATGTTCGTGTTTTTTTTCACTGCCGCCGAATAAAGTCCAGGCTTTTGCCGATACCGGAACAGTTAGCAGGGCGGCTCCCATTAATAAGCTGATTATTTTTACAGAATGCTTTCTCATCTTTTCTCCTTCCATGAATTAAACGGTCTTCTTCTTTCTCAAGAATTTTCTTTCTTGAATCCAACAATAAAGAGTAGGCACAACAAACAGGGTTATCAGTTCAATAGTCATCCCTCCGAAAGAGGGGATGGCCATCGGGATCATCACGTCCGCTCCCCGTCCGACTGAGGTTAACACCGGGATCAAGGCCAGGATGGTGGTGGCGGTGGTCATCAGGCAGGGTCTTATTCTTCGGCTGCCGGCATGGATGGTGGCCCGCCGGATATCCTCGATCGACTTGATTTCTTCATCAGCAAAGGTTTGATCCAGATAAGTAGCGATTACCACCCCGTCATCGGAAGCGATCCCGAACAGGGCGATAAATCCCACCCAGACCGCCACACTCAAGTTAAAAGGATGAACCTGGAACAGCTCCTGCATATTTCGTCCAAATAATGAAAAGTTTAAGAACCAGTCCTGGCTGTACAGCCAGATCATCTGGAAGCCGCCCGCCCAGGCCAATACGATCCCCGAAAAAACCAGTAAAGTAGTGGAAACCCGGTGAAACTGGAAATACAGAATCAGAAAGATAATGAACAAGGCCAAGGGCAGCACTATTAGAAGTTTCTTTTCCGAGCGCACCTGGTTTTCATAGCTTCCGGCAAAGGTGTAGCTGACTCCGGCCGGCAGCTTGAATTCCCCGGAATCTATTTTAGCTTGCAGGTAGCGCTGGCAGTTCTCGACCACTTCCACCTCGGCAAATCCCGGTTTCTTGTCCAAAAGTACATAGCCGATTAAGAAGGTATCCTCACTCTTAATGACCTGGGGGCCTCGTATATACTTGATTTGGGCCAGCTCGATCAGGGGAATCTGGGTACCGTCGGGAGCGGGGATCAAAATCCGGCCCAAAGATTCGATCCTGTCCCGCAGTTCCCGCTGATAACGCACCCGGACCGGATAGCGCTCCCGGCCTTCCACCGTGGTAGTGATCTTGCGGCCGCCAATGGCGATTTCGATCACGTCCTGCACTCGTCTTACGTTGATGCCATAACGGGCAATCGCTTTCCGGTCGATATCGATTTCCAGGTAGGGCTTGCCGATAATCCGGTCGGCGAACACCGCCGCCGGCTCTACCGAGGGAACCTGCTTTAAATATTTTTCTATCTCCAACCCCACTTTCTCAATCGTCTTCAAGTCTGGGCCTTTGACTTTGACTCCCATGGGAGCGCGCATACCGCTCTGCAGCATCACAATCCGGGCGGCGATCGGCTGTAATTTGGGAGCGGAGGTGGTTCCCGGGATTTTGGTTACCTTAACAATCTCTTTCCAGATATCGTCCGGAGTTTTGATCTCATCCCGCCACTGGCGAAAGGGAATACCATCATTATCGGGAATCAATTCCCCTTTGTTGTCCCTGACAAATTCCTGTTTATCGTCATCATAACGGAAATGTACTCTGCGGCCGTTTTTATCGGTAATATATTCCGGCCGGTAATTGATCACCGTTTCAAACATGGAAATGGGGGCCGGATCGAGGGAGGATTCAACCCGGCCCAGCTTACCCACCACCGACTCCACCTCCGGGATATTGGACAGGGCGATATCCATCTTCTGGAGCATGTCCAGACACTCTCCGATGGATGCGTGGGGCATGGTGGTGGGCATCAGCAGATACGAGCCTTCATCCAGCGGCGGCATAAACTCCTTGCCCAGTCCGGGAAAGGCGTGAGACCCGGCTGACCAGAGCCCGCTTTTCCGGAAACCTGACGGCAGGAAACCGAAGACCGTATCAAACCCCAGCCAGATAGTCGAACCGAACAGAATAATCGCCAGGGGCAAAGAGATGAACAGCATCTTATTCTTTAGAATCCATTCCAGGGTGGGAACATAAAAGTGCTCGAACAGCCGGAACAACCCCAACAATCCAGCACATAATCCCACCACAAAGGCGATGTTCAGAAAGAGACCGGGTTTCGGGCCTAACGGCAGCCAGTGTCTGGTCAACACGACCACTACTACCAGGGTAGCCGCGATATTGGAAGCAAAAGGGGCGTACTTACGGACTGACTCAGGCAGTTCATGCTCAAACAGCCGGTAGAGTCCCCAACCGGCGAGTACCAGCCCGGCAATCCAGAAATTCTTCATTGCCAGATAAATACCGGCTCCGATAATAAACAGGTTAAGGTTTCGTTTTTTCTGGCCTTTCTTTTTGGTTAAGATGATATGCCCCAGGGCCGGCATGATGGTAAGCGCCACCAGCACCGAGGCTACCAGAGCGAAGCTCTTGGTGTAAGCCAGCGGCTTGAACAGCTTTCCCTCGGCCCCGGTCATGGTGAACACCGGCAGGAAGGAAACAATGGTCGTGGAAATAGCGGTCAGGATAGCGCTGCCCACCTCGCTGGCCGCCTCGTAAATCACTTCCAGGCTGCTTTTTTCCGGGGGGGCTTCATGCAGATGCTTGACCATGTTTTCCACCAGGATAATCCCCATATCCACCATGGTGCCGATGGCGATGGCGATACCTGAGAGGGCCATGATGTTGGCGTCCACGTGAAAGAACTTCATGGCGATAAAGCAGAGCAGCACGGCAAAGGGAAGCACAGCCGAGGTCAGCAGCGAACTGCTCAAATGCATCAGCATCACGATCACCACAATGATGGTGATCATGATCTCTTCAGTAAGAGCGGTTTCCAGGGTGCCGATGGTTTCATGGATCAGGCCGGTGCGATCGTAAAACGGCACGATAGTTACTTGAGAAACGGTGCCGTCTGAGAGGGTTTTCTTGGGCAGGCCCAGAGAAAGCTCTTGGATTTTTTGCTTGACGTTTTTAATGGCAGCCAGCGGATTCTCGCCATAGCGGGCCACCACAACACCGCCCACTACCTCGGCCCCTTCCTTGTCCAGCGCTCCCCGGCGCAGCGCCGGCCCCTTGGAGACATGGGCTACGTCTTTAATATAGATCGGAACATTATCATTGACTTTAATCACCGAATTCTCGATATCGGCGATTCTTTTAATGAAGCCCAGCCCCCGGATGATATATTCCGCCTTGTTGACTTCGATGCTGCGGGCTCCCACATCTACATTGGACATCTTGACCGCCATAAAGACTTCATCCAGGGTGACCCGTGAGGCCCGCATGGCATCCGGGTCTACATCGATCTGGTACTCCTGGACAAACCCGCCCACAGAAGCCACTTCACTGACCCCTTCAGCGGACATGAGCCCATACTTGACATACCAGTCCTGGATCGAGCGCAGCTCATCCAGCCCCCAGCCGCCGGTCGGGTTCCCCTGGGGGTCACGGCCTTCCAGGGTATACCAGTAGATTTGGCCCAGGGCGGTGGCGTCCGGCCCCAGGGTAGGTGAAACCCCGTCCGGTAATGTTCCCGCCGGCAAGCTGGATAATTTTTCCAGCACCCGGCTGCGGGACCAGTAAAACTCGACATCGTCCTTAAAAATGATATAGATGGAGGAAAACCCGAAAAAGGAATAGCTGCGGACGGTCTTGACGCCGGGAACCCCCAGCAGGGAGACGGTCAGGGGATAGGTGATCTGGTCCTCGACATCCTGGGGAGAGCGGCCCATCCACTCGGTAAAAACGATCTGCTGGTTTTCCCCGATATCGGGGATGGCGTCCACGGCCACCGTGTCCCGGATAAGCCAGGGAATCTCCCAGTTAAAGGGAGCCACCGACAGCCCCCAGAAAAACAAAGCCCCCACCAGCAGAAAAAC
>JBHHXV010000154.1:0-5659 GCA_046757225.1 bacterium | reverse complement strand
GTCAGAGTAGATTTCAATGTTCCCCTGGACAAAGATTTAAATATTACCGACGATACCAGAATCAGGGCGGTCTTGCCGACCATCAACCATTGTCTGGACGCGGGAGCCAAGATAATACTGGCTTCCCACATGGACCGTCCCAAAGGAAAGCGGGACCCGAGATTAAGCCTGAAACCGGTGGTCAGGCGGTTGAGCCGGCTGCTGGAAAAGGATGTCCTCCTGCTGGATGACTGTATCGGGGAAGAGGTCAGGCAGGCGGTTGGCCGGATGAAAGCCGAGGATGTCGTTTTGCTGGAAAATCTCCGGTTTCACGCCGGAGAATCG
Source organism: bacterium (assembly GCA_046757225.1). Lineage (GTDB taxonomy): Bacteria > SZUA-182 > SZUA-182 > JBHHXV01 > JBHHXV01 > JBHHXV01. The sequence continues at coordinate 5,335 of JBHHXV010000154.1, read as the reverse complement.
GCCAATGACCCCGCTTTCGCCGAGCAATTGGCCGAACTGGCCGATATCTATGTCAACGACGCCTTTGCCACCGCTCACCGGGCCCATGCTTCCAATGTGGGAATTACCCGGTTTGTCGATCAATGCGTAACCGGTTTTCTGCTCAACCGGGAGATCAGGTATTTCAATCAAGCCCTGGAATCACCTTTATCCCCCCTGGTCGCCATTCTGGGAGGAGCGAAGGTTTCCACCAAAATCGGCGTGGTGGAAAACCTCTTAAAAAAAGTGGACAAGGTTATCATCGGCGGGGGAATGGCTTTTACCTTCATCAAGGCAATGGGGTACCAGGTGGGCGGGAGCCTGGTGGAAGACAACATGTTGGAAACCGCCCGGCAGGCCTTACATACCGCCAAAGAGCGGAACGTAAAATTTTACCTGCCGGTGGACTGTGTGGTAGCGGACAAATTCGCCCCCGATGCCCAGACCAAACTGGTTCCTATCCAGGAGATTCCTGAGGACTGGGTAGCTCTGGATATAGGGCCGGCCACCGTTTCCCTGTTTTCGGAAGCGATGCAGGACGCTAAAACCATTATCTGGAACGGTCCCATGGGGGTTTTCGAAATGGATGCATTCGCCCGGGGAACCATGGCCATGGTTCATCAGGTAGCCAATTCTTATGCCCTTACCATCGTGGGAGGAGGCGACACTGACGTGGCCATTCACCGGGCTGGAGAAAGTTACAAGATTTCCTATATTTCCACTGCGGGCGGCGCCTTCCTGGAGTTACTGGAAGGAAAAACCCTGCCCGGAATCGAGGCTTTAACCGACAAACCGGTCACCGACCGGATTTAATTAGAAAGGTCTATCATGAGGCGAACCCCTATTGTAGCCGGCAACTGGAAGATGAACAGAAAAATCGAGGACGCGGTCGATCTGGCCACCCAGATCCGAGCGCTGGGCGGCTTTCACAGCAATGTGGAAACCGTGATCATCCCGCCCTTCATCTTTCTGAACAAGATCTCCAAGGTACTGGCCGGCAGCAGTCTCGGCCTGGGAGCGCAAAACGTTTTCTGGGAGGATGAAGGGGCTTATACCGGCGAGATTTCTCCGGGCATGCTCCTGAACATCAACTGCCCTTACGCCCTTATCGGTCACTCCGAGCGGAGACAGATACTGGGTGAAACCAACCGGATGGTCAACCGGAAACTCAAAGCGGTGCTGGCTCACCGGATGACCGCCATTGTCTGTATAGGAGAAACCCTCGAACAGCGGGAAGGGGGAGACACCTTCAATCATATTAAACAGCAATTAAGGGAAGGACTGGCGGGCATTAAAGAGGTACCCACCGATCAATTGGTGCTGGCTTATGAGCCGATCTGGGCCATTGGAACCGGGAAGGTGGCCACCCCGGAGCAGGCCCAGGAAATGCACAAGTTTATCCGCCAGGAACTGGACAGCATACTCTCGTCCGAGCAAGCCGGCAAAATCAGGATTTTATACGGCGGAAGCGTCAAGGCCGAAAATGCCGGCATATTGATAAAACTGGATGATGTGGACGGTTTTTTGATTGGAGGGGCCAGCCTGAAAGCCGATTCTTTCATTAAAATCGAAAAAGAGGTTTACGCATACCTCAAGATAAGTATATAATATTTTTCCGCTCCTTTAAAAGCAAGAATCGATAAACTATGCACACAACCATAACCACCATTCATGTTATCATCTGTTTTGTCCTGATCCTGATCGTTCTCCTTCAGACCGGCAGCGGCGGCGATATGGGAGCGATGTTCGGTGGTTCCAGCCAGACCGCTTTCGGCAGCCGGGGAGCCGGTAACTTTTTAAGCAGAGCGACCACGGCAGTCGCTGTAATTTTTATGGTAACTTCCATGGTTCTGGCTGTTATGGGAAGAAGCTCTCATTCAGTGATGGACTCGGTAAGCGAAAGTCCCGCAATCCCGAGCGCTCCCCCGGCGCCTGTCCCAGCCGCCGTTCCGGCTCAACCGGCTGCGCCCCCAGCCGCTGATGACTCAAAACCGGTCTCCCAAAATACGGACACCAGCCCTAAAACTGCACATCAAAAAGAAACCAAAACGGCATCCCAGCCCGTAGCCCCAGCCGGTCAGCCCAAAAAGTAGCTTGTTTTGTATAGCGGAGCGTGTCAACATCTTTTAAAAAGGAGATACCTGTGAAGAGTGAGCTTAATACCTGCAATATAAGACCCAATGTGCTGACTAACTTCAGCCGGGCGGTTTCGGAACCGGAGCTGGGCGAAGGCTCGTATGTCTCGCCTGAAGCCTCTGTCATCGGAAACGTTATCATCGGCGAGAGGGTTTATCTGGGCCCCCAGTCCTTTGTAAGAGGGGACGAAGGCCAGCCGATCCTGGTCGGCGATGACTGCAATATTCAGGACTGCGCCGGTATTCACGGGCTGGAGACCGAGGAACAGGATGAAAACGGTAACTGGCATTTTGTCGAAGGAAGGCGCTTCAGCGCTGACGGCCGGAGATTATCCCAAAATGACGATACCCAGGGGTACACGGTCTGGCTGGGAAAACGGATCTCGATCGCTCATCAGGCCCTGGTTCACGGGCCGGCCTGGGTCGGCGAAGGCACCTTTGTGGGAATGCAGTCCCTGGTGTTCAACGCCAAGGTGGGCAGAAACGTAGTGGTAGGAGTAAAATCCGTGGTTACCGAAGGGGTGGTGATTCCCGATAATGCCTACATCCCGGCCGGGTCGGTGATAACCACGCAAGAGCAGGCGGATAACCTGGGAAAAGCGGCAGGTACTCCTTATGAACGCTTGAATGACGCGGTGGTTCATGTAAATATTTCCTTGGCGAAAGCGTATAATAAAAGTTAGTCGCATGGGTTTTAGTTGGTTTCTTATAATTGTTCTTTTTTTTCCCGCCAGCGGTATCTGCGGTCAGACATACGCTGTAAAACCGGTCGATAAAGTGGTTCTGCTGGAGCTGTACGGGGACAACAACTACCCGGTGGGAAAAAGCGACCGGCTGGTGCAGCGGCTGGGAGACATTCGCCAGACGGGAAGACCGTACCCCCCTCTGGAAGCTCGAGGCATGGGAACCCTGGTGGAAATAACGGCGGCCGGCAAGACCCATACCATCCTGTTTGATTCCGGCAGCCGGGGGGACGTGATGAGAAATAATTTCTCCTACTTCCACCGGAACCCGGCTGATATTGAAGCAATCGTTGTTTCTCACGGCCATTCCGATCATTTCGGCGGGCTGGGGGAAGTTCTGAAAATGATTCGAGAGCAGGGAAATAACAGGAATATTCCCATCCACGTTGGCAGCCGTGAGGCTTTTGAGAGCCGCTATTTCCGGCAGAAAAACGGCGATTTAAAAGGCCCCTGGAAATGGCCCAGAGAAGAAGTGGAGCAACTGGGCGGCCGGCACGTGGTAACCGGCAAACCGGAACTTCTTTTAGGCGGCCTGGCTTTGTATACCGGCCCTATTCCCCGGATCGTCCCCTATGAAAAAATGAACCTCAAGAAGAAAAAAGGCTGGTGTGTCAAAGAAAAAGACGGAACCGTCCGCATGATAAATATGCCCGAAGACAGCGCCCTGGTGGTGCATGTCAAAAACAGGGGCCTGGTAGTGATCTCCGGCTGCACCCACAGCGGCGTGACAAATACCCTTCGATACGCCAGGCAATTGACTGAAGTAGGTTCCGTTTACGCCAGGTTCGGCAGTTATCCCAAGGAAGACCCGGCCAAACTGATAAAAGACCTGCTGGAAATAAAACCGGTCTACTTTATCGGAGCCCACTGCTCTCCCAACCGGCCGGACTTGATGTACCATCTGAGACATCAACTGCCTGAGAACGGAATTCATTACTACCAGTCGGTAATCGGATCGAAATTCACCTTTTTGAGTCATTAACATAAAGATAATTCGGGAATCATAACCGGTTAAATGGAAGGAAAGAAAAGATGGAAAAGCCCGCCTCTGTTTTATTGAGTGAAGCTGATGTAATGACCGTTGAGACACTGCTCCTGGATCAGGATGAGCAGGAGGCCCTCAGGTTTATCCGGGAAGTGCTCCACCCCAAGATAAAGGAAAGCCAGGGCGACCACTGCGAAGCGTGGACCTGATTATCGGTTAAAGAAACCGCTTTACCAGATCCCGAGCGATTCTTTCGGCGCCGTCTATGAGCGGAAGATCCCTGGAAAGATCGGTTTGCAGAAGTTGTCCGGCTTTCTCCTCCCATCCTCCCTGATAAAGCTCCTCTCGGGAAACCGGCAGGGCAGGAACCAGCCGGGATACCCCCCGCTCCAACAACGGATACTCCCGGAAATCGGAAGAATCTATATAAAGCAGAGAGGTTCGGTTGGCGATCGCTTCCGAAACAATCCCGTATCCCAGTTTGGTGAGCACCGCGTCAGAGGCGGCCACCAGATCCTGATAATGGAGCGAGTTCTCCCTCATCTTTTCGGTGGAAATTCTCCAGGTATCGGCTGTTTGCGGCAGGCTCTCCAGGGTGGAGACAAGGCCGAAATCACGGCGGTTGAAGGAAATCTCCCGCTTGATCCCGATCCCTCCGAAGCTGCAGAGTATCAGCTTCTTATTCAGGGGAAGCCCGAGAATCCGGCGGGTTTCCTGTTTATCTTTTTCCGATTTCCGGGCGATCAGGGGAACATCCCTTATCCGGGGAAAAGCGGACAAATCCCCGTATAAGGGAAGGCGGTACAACAGGTCGGATAACCGGTAAGCTTCCTTTATATCCTCCACCAGGTAACGGTATTGGGGATAATCTTCCAGAAAAGGCTCATAAATCCAGTCCCAGGAGAAGTTGGTGATTCCCACTCCCGGAATACCGGCTTTAGCGGAAATCTCAAAGGCGGTAAAAGGAATGTCCGCCAGGATCAAGTCAATCTTTTCCCGGACAGCCCAGGCTGTTTCCCGCTGAATGATTTCCCGCTTATCTTTCCAAAAACGTTCGCAGGCCTTGAGCGTGTCATGAGGGTCGAAATGGAGGGAGTCGGACTGAACTATTCCGACATCGTTCTGCTGAGAATGGTAGGTTACCCGCTCTGACGAGAAATTGTGCTCGACAAACCATTTCGGGGCGCCGGTTTTGATGTGCGCCCGCAGGTGCGGGTCGATCTCCAGCAATGTTTTGACCACCTGTAAACTGCGGGTCGTGTGCCCGAACCCGTGGCCACTGATGTAAAAGCAGATTTTCATAAATACTTTTCAGGGGATTGTCAACTTAACTTATTTTCTTCGCAGAATCCGTTGAAGCCCTCATTTTCTCAAGCTGGATATTAGGAATAATTTACCTGTAAAAGAGCATTGAATTCTTCCAGTCTCAGTCTATACTGGTTTCGCATTTCCTT
>JBHHXV010000153.1:0-5676 GCA_046757225.1 bacterium | reverse complement strand
CAGGTGGTTCCGCCCAGGGTAACCCCGTGATAAAGGATGACGTCGTCCCCGATCTCCGAAGTCTCGCCGATCACCACCCCCATGCCGTGGTCGATGAAAAACCGTTGGCCGATAGTGGCTCCGGGGTGAATCTCTATGCCGGTGACAAACCGGGAAAAATGGGAAAGGAGCCGGGCGGTAAGCTTCCAGCCGGCTTTCCAGAGACGGTGAGCCGCCCGGTGAAGGTTGAGGGCGTGAAACCCGGGATAGCAGGTAAACACCTCCAGCATGCTCCTGGCCGCCGGGTCCTTGGCGAAAATTACCGCTATATCTTCTTTTAAATGACTGAACATCTTAATACACAATCTTAAGGCAAATACTATCTGAATCCGAATATCATGTCAATGAAAACCGGTGGTTTTACCTGGGCTATTATAATTGACAATCGGATTATTACCTGATAGATTTAAACTGTTACAAATAACAAACAGCGGGATATAATAACATGAAGACTTTAAAAACATTAATAAGCTGCGGGCTGATTTTCCTGGCCGCTCTGGTCGCGCATCTCCCGGAAGTTCTGGCCGCTCCCGCAGGGGGAAAGATGGTTTTCGCTTACGCCGACCGGGATAAGGCCAATCCCAACTGTCTCAGAGGATGGGGTTTTTCTCCGGTGGTCTCTTTCGACGGTAAGACCATCCTGTTCAATGCCGGGGGGATTCCCCGAATAATGAAACATAATTTCCAGGCGCTGGGATTGGACCCCAAAAAGCTGGACGCTCTGGTCATTTCCCATCACCATTACGAGATGGTCGAGGGTATCGATTACCTGCTGAAAGAAAACCCCGACCTGAAGATCTACACCACCGGCACCACCACCCGGGTTATCCGGAGCAAAAACCCGGAATGGGCCAAGAACGTGGAGGTGGTCGGCTCCACCAAGGAGATCACTCCCAATATCATCCTGATGAATTTAAAAAGCCGGCCCAGGGAAGGCGGCCCTTTCGGGATCTACGAGGTGCACATGATTCTGAAAACCGGGAAGGGGCTGGTCATCCTCCAGGGTTGCGGTCATCCCTTTATTTTAAATATCGTGCAGCAAAGCAAAAAATTTACCGGGGAAAGCCGGGTAAATTTCGTGGGTGGCGGCACCAGATTGCTCCGGCCGGGAAACAGGATTAATGTCCAGGATTCCGGCGAGCAGTTCTCCATTCCCCAGATGAGATACTATTCTGATGATTTCTACAGCAAGTTGATGGACAATTTAAAGGCCGAAGGGGTAGAGTACGTGATGCCCACCCACTGTACCCAGCAGCCGGCCGAGTCGTTTTTTCTCCGGGCTTTCGGCAGCAAGTACATCAACCATAAATTGGGCATGACCCTCAAATTCCCGCTTTAGCCCGGTCTATTCATAAACTTGGCTGACATTTGCCAGACCCCAGAAAATGAATCAGGCCAACGTCCATACCCCGAATTGTCAGTTTTTAGCGCAGCGGAAACCGACAGTGGGAAAATAGTGCCGGGGCTCTCCCACTCCCCGGTAGGCGGCTCTGAAGAAATAAGATAAATTACCGTAATGCCCGCCTAACCCCTCGGTAAAATGATATCCCCGCCAGACGTGAAGCTTTTTGTCCTGCCGCCGTTCCAGGAAGTCCCCTTTCCGGTAAGGGGCGTACAGCCCGGAAGTCCATTCGGAAACGTTCCCGGCCAGGTCCCGAACCCCGTAAAATGAAAGGTCGATCTGGTTACTGCCCACCGGAGTCAGGGTTTTGAAGCTGGGCAGGAATCCTTGGTCAAACTCGTTCCCCCAGACATACCGGTTTCCGTTTGGACCTCTGGCCGCCTTTTCCCATTCCCCTTCGGTGGGCAGCCGTTTTCCCACCCAGGAGGCGTAAGCGGCCGCGTCTTCATAAGTCACTCCGAAGGCCGGCAGTCTTTCCCCTTTTTTAAGGATTTCCGCGCTCCAGAGTTCGGGCAGCTTCCGGTTGGTCTGCTCACAAAACCGGCGGAACTCTCCGATTGTCACCTCGTACCGGTCAATATAATAAGCTGGGAGAAAAAAGGTTTTCTGAGGGGTTTCGTCTTTGTAAGGGGTATAAAGCAGCCCTTTGGAGGAATCCACCGGGCTTTCTTTGGCCGGGTCGGTTCCCCGGGTAAACATTCCGGCTGGAATCAAGACCATGGAATCCCTGGGTTTTGCATCGAGCACCGCCCTGGCGGCCTGATTACCCGCCGGGGGGGGTGGGGTTATGCTGTAGTGCTGATACCAGAGGAGCGCCCCTTCGGTCACTATAAAACTGACTAGCCCCAGCAGCGCGCCGAGCAGAAGTTGTGATTTCCAGTTTTTACTCAATTAGGAGTTGGTAAGACGATTGAGGGTGAATTCGGCCCGGGAAACCAGGTCGCCGATAATGTCGGTCGTGGGTTCGATCTGTTTGACCATTCCCACGCTCTGGCCGGCCATTACCGATCCGTATTCCACGTCTCCGTCGATGGCCGCTTTCCTCAAGGAACCGAGCCAGAACTCTTCCAATTTCAGGGAAGCGCTTTTCCGGTCGATCTCGCCGCTCTTGACCGCTTTAAGGAGTTCCATCTGCAGGTGATTGAATTCCACGGTGGCTTTGTTGATCAGGGCCCTGACCGGAACCACCGGCAGAGAGGAATCGAACTGGGCGGTGGGTTGGGCGTCCCGGGCGGCGGACTTGATAAACTTGTTCTTGAAATTTATATGGGCGATTGATTCCTCGGCTACCACAAACTTGGTTCCCAACTGGCATCCGGCCGCCCCCATGGCGAGATATTGAGCCATCATCTCTCCGGTGCCGATCCCCCCGGCCACAAACACCGGTATCTCATCAACATTGAGCAGGACTTCCTGAGCCAGTACCGATGTGGAAACCGGACCGATATGTCCGCCAGCTTCGGTACCTTCCACAATCAAAGCGTCCGCTCCCTGTTTGATCATCTTTTTGGCCAGTACCCGGGCCGGAGCGAAACAGATCACTTTGGAACCGGCGCTCTTGGCCTGTTTTATGGCGTGAGCCGGAGGAATTCCGCCGGCAAAGATGATAAACTCCGCCTTTAAATCCAGCACCACGCTCAACAGCTCGTCAAAGTTGGGAGAAAGGGTTATCAGATTGACCCCGAAAGGACGGTCGGTTTTCTTTCTGGTTTTTTCGATCTCCCCGGCGAACATTTCTGCCGGCATATTACCGGAAGCCAGCACTCCGAAACCGCCGTTACTGGAGATGGCGGAAACCAGGCTGCTTTCGCTGATCCAGGCCATGGCGCCGCCGATAATAGCGTGCTCCACCCCTAAGAAATCAATCCCTTTTCTCCAGAATTTCTTCAAATTGGGAGTTTTCAAACTTCGTCCTTCATTCGCTACGATTGCCTGAGCGGTAATGTAAAAATTCTGTTACATTGTACCATGCTTTTTTTCAGTTACCAACATTTTCCTTTTTTCAGGGAAAGACTTCTAAATCAAACCGGTCCGGAAAGCTCCTGTTTCTTTCCGGCTGTCCAGCCAGAGAATCAAGGGAAATTTCCTCTCCGGTAAAAAAAGAGGGTATATATTCAGGGATAGTATCCTTAACCTCGGAGTGATCGGCTTTTTTCCGGATTTCCTGCTGTTTGAGGCGGGTAAGTTCGGGAATGGTTCCCTCATAATCCTTTTCAATCTCATAACCCCCTTCTGAGAGTTTGGCGTAAAGCCTTGGCCCGTTTCTTTCAGTGGTACAGAACCAGCGTTCATTCGATCTTAACTGCCTTATTTTTCCGCGCCTGGCGGTCAGCAGGGTCAGACGCTTGTCCGATTCTCCGGAAGGAAGCATGGTGGTTACCCCGGAGATCCCTTTGAAATCCTTGATTGAGGCTAAATAATCCCGAATCATTTCCCTGGTGCAATTCCCTTGGTTAAGGCCGGAGATGATAAAATTGGCCGCATCAAAGCTCTGAGCGGCCAGCAGGTCGGGAGAGGTACGAAAACGCCGCTGGAAATCTTTGGTAAAGTCTTTAACCAGAGGGGACGACCCCTTGCTGAAAAAGCCGCTGGTAAAAACCGCTTTTTCCAGGTACTTACTCCCTTCCTTGAGCAGCTTGGGCGAATTCCAGCCATCGGTTCCCAACAGGATAAACCGGCGTTTACCGGGTTTATCATCCGATCTTTTACTGGATTTCATAAATTGTTCCAGTTTAGTTTTAACCCCTTGGGGTTTAGGGCCTAACCAGTCCAATTTCGGATCCCAGTTGAAATACCGGTCATTTAAGCTGGCTTCCTCCTTTTCGATTACCGTTTCTTCGGGCTGATAATAGGCTAATTGGGGGGCGATCATGATCACCTTGTTGTAATAATCGGGAATAAAGAGCACCTTGGGATTCATCTGGTGAATAATTTCGATCTGGGGTTTGAAATCGGTCGTGTCCTCATCATAGCCGTTCACGGTCAGGATCTGCCCTCCCAGTTCTTCTATCCTTTTTTTGAAGATATCCATCAGTTCACGGCCATAAGTGTTGTCGGGGTACAGGATGCCGAACTCTTTCTGGCAGAGGCGGCTGACCGCGAATTCGGCAATGGTGATTCCCTGGTGCTGGTTGGTCAGGGCGTTTCGGAAAATATTGCGTCCGATTTCCGGGATGTTGGCTTCTCCGGCGCTGGGGGTTAACAGCGGGGTGTTAAGCTGTTCGGCCACCCGGGCCGCCGCTTTGGTGGTTTTGCTCAATACCGGGCCGATAATGGCGATGACCTGATCGGTCTTTATCAATTCCCGGGCCGCCTGTTCTGCTTTTTCCGCGCTACCTTGGGAATCCTTGATTATTAACGCCAGTCTCGATTGTTTATCCTGCTTGCGGTTGGCTTTTTCCACCGCCAGTTCAATCCCGTTTAAAACCTGCCGGCCAAAGACCTGGTACTCTCCGGACAGGGAAAGAATTACCCCGATCTTTCGATTGTGGATCTTTAATGACCGGTATTTTTTTCTGGCCGGATTGATCTTTGAATAGTGGGGGTAAGAGTTGATAAGGTATTCCAGTAAATCGGATGCCTGAATCTCCCTGCCATCCCGGATATAGAATTCTGACAGCCGGAACAGCGCTTCCCCCAGCGGCTCGGAGTATCCCGGATTGGGGGGGGACTTGATTATCAGCTCTTCCAGAATCTCCCGGGAGGCGTTGCCGGCCAGGAGGGACAGGGAACTGCCCACCAGCCGGTTGACCTGTTCTGATTCTTTCAGGAAACCGCCGGCATAGATCAGCGACGAGCGGTAATCGCCTCGTTCGGCGTAAATGTGGCTGAGCATAGCCTTTATATCATTCTCGACTTCCGGCGAGCCGGTGGTCCCCATTATTTCCAGCAGTTCGGGCAAAGCCTGGCTATATCGTTTTAAATCATATTTACAGGTAGCGATCTTATATTTCAGGAAGGGTAATTGACTTTTGTCGATGCTCCAATCCCCGTATTTCTCATAGAGGTTCAGGGCTTTTACATAATTCCCGGTCCGAAAATACAGCTCCGCCAGCATAAAATCCACTTCCCGGTCGTTTAGGGCATGGTTTTCCTGTTTGAGCCGTTGAAAAACCCCGACTGCCTGCCGCAGAAAGCCCAGCTTTGCGCAGAGCTGGCCGATCCGTTTCAGTACCCGGAATCTCAGCTTTCCCTTGGGATACCTTTTGTTATGGATACGGAACAGCTTGAGGGCT
>JBHHXV010000152.1:0-5694 GCA_046757225.1 bacterium | reverse complement strand
CGTAAAGACTGGCATGCTTTGAGAAAACAGGCGTGACATATTCTTTTCTTTCAGCTTTTTCTTTCACCTAAAAACCTCGTCGCAGGATTAGCGGATATTGAAGCCGTTTGCTTGATATCCATCAAATAATAATAATACCTCTAATCTTTATATTATGCAATCAAAACCAATCCAGTATATTACGATAATATTTTTCATAATGAGCGACGATTTTTTCTTCGGAAAACCGGCCGACAGCGGCCTGGCGTCCTTTTCTCCCCATATTAACCGCCAAAATATCATCTCCTAGAATTTTCAGGGAATATTCGCTCATTGCCTCAATATCCCCGCAGGAAGCCAGAAATCCGTTCTCTCCATGAGTGACCACCTCCGGCAGGCCGCCCACCTCCGAAGCTACCACCGGCACTTCGCAGCTGAGCGCCTCCAGAGCGGACAGCCCGAACGATTCCATTTCCGAAGGGAGCAGAAAAAGATCGCTGATCGCCAACAGCTGCTCCACCCGGTCCACCATGTTCAGAAAGAGTACCCGGCTGTTTAATTTCGAATTACTGACCAGAGCAAGAGCGCGGCTCATATCCGGCCCGTCTCCGATCAACAGCAGTTTGGCCGGTTTCTCCCGATTTACGCGTTCAAATATCTTTATAACATCAGTAACCCGTTTTACCTCCCGGAAATTGGAAAGGTGGGTAATAATCTTCTCTTCCGGCAAAGCGTAAGCCAGCCGGTTGGTCTCTTCTCCGGCCGCCGCCTTAAACCGGTCAGTATCTATTAAATTATAGATAACCTCTATGGGGCGGTCAATCCCGAAAGAGCGTCTGGTGGTTTCCGCCAGGTATCGGGAAACCGCAGTCAGACCGTCATTGTTTTCAATGATATATTTGGTTACCTTAAAGCAGGAGGGTTCCAGACCTACCAGTTGGATGTCGGTTCCGTGCAGGGTGGTAATCACCTTGATGTTCTGGTCCTTGAGGATCTGCTTGGCCAGATGAGCGGAGGTGGAATGGGGAACCGCGTAATGCACGTGAATAAGAGTCAGATTAAATTCCTTGGCCACTTCGGTAATCTTGCCGGCCAGAGAAACCGTGTAAGGGGGAAACTCGAACAGGGGGTAGGAGACCACCTCTACCGGATGAAAATAGACGTTCGGAGGAAAATTATCCAGCCGCACCGGCAGATTGTAACAGATAAAATGAACCTCGTGACCGGCCTCGCCCAGCAATTTTCCCAGTTCTGTAGCGATTACTCCGCTGCCTCCGTAAGTAGGATAACAAACCATTCCGATTTTCAGTTTTTCCGGCATGCATAATAGTCTACATCAAGCCTTTATTTCTGTAAAAGGAATTTGTTTTCCGATCTCTTCAAGCAACTCTTTAACATTTACCGGTTTAGAGAGGTAGCCGTCCATGCCCGCCTCCAGACAACGCTGGCTGTCGCCCTTCATGGCATAGGCGGTCATGGCGATAATCGGCAGATGGCCACCGCCGTTCTTATTTTCCCGTTCGCGGATTATAGCGGTAGTCTCCAATCCTCCCATCACCGGCATCTGGACATCCATTAACACCAGATCAAAGCATTCCTTATCGATCATTTCCAGAACCCGGACTCCGTTCTCGGCCACGGTGACCTTGTGTTTCCGCTTCTCCAGCAGACGGGAGACCAGCATCTGGTTGGTCTGGTTATCCTCAGCCAGCAGTATACTGAGGCGGGAGCGGGGTTTTGGTTTACCTTGCTCCGGGAGCATCGCCTTCTCCTGTTTAGATTCCTCATCGAAAATACGCACAATAATATTGTACAGCTCGGACTGGACAACCGGCTTCATTAAATAAGCGCCGATCTCCAATTCCCGGCAGCGGGTCAATTCCCCATGCCGGCCGGCCGAGGTAATCATCATGATGACATTGATTCCAGTCAAATCAGGATAAGCCCTGATCTTTTCCACCAGTTCAAAACCATCCGGTTCGGGCATAAGATAATCAATTATCGCCAACCGGAAAAGATTTCCCTCTTTACGGGCTTTTATCAGGGTCTCCAGCGCCGCTTTTCCGGACTCGACCGCCGCCGGCTTCATCCCCCAGGACCGCAGTTGATTCTGGATGACCCTCCTGCAGGCAGGGTGATCATCCACCACTAAAACCGGCATATTATTGATGCTGGCCGGTATCTGCTCTGGAATTCCGGTGACCCACCCTTCCTGCAGGCCGAACCAGAGAGTAAAATGAAAGATGCTCCCCTCTCCGGGGACGCTTTCCACGCCGATATTTCCCCCCATCAAATCCACCAGCTTGGCTGAAATCGACAACCCCAGACCGGTCCCGCCATATCTTCTGGCAGTAGAGCTGTCCGCCTGAGAAAAGGCCTGGAAAATGGTTTTCTGCCGGTCAGCGGGGATACCTATTCCGGTGTCGGAAACCTCAAAATGCAGCAAGACTCTGTGTTCGGTCTGGGACTCAATTCTTACCTGAAGGATGATTTCCCCTTTTTCCGTGAATTTGATCGAATTCTCCAACAGGTTAACCAGAATCTGGCGCAGGCGTCCCGGGTCACCTATCAGGGAATCGGGCACTTCCGGGAAAATGCAGCAGATCAGTTCCAGCTTTTTCTGGCAAACACGCACGGCCAGGGTATTCACCGTTTCATTGATACATTCGCGCAGGCCGAACTCCATCGTCTCGACCGCAAGCTTTCCCGCCTCTATCTTCGAGCAGTCAAGAAGGTCGTTGAGAATGGTTAAGAGGGCGTCCGCGGATGAGTTCACCATGGTAAGATACTTTCGCTGTTCCGAAGTAAGGGTCGTATCCAGAGTGAGCTGGGTCATGCCGATAATACCATTCATGGGAGTCCTGATTTCGTGGCCGATATTGGCCAGGAACTCGGTTTTGTAGCGGTTGGCCGTTTCCGCCGCCTCTTTGGCTTTTACCAGTTCCTCTTCCGTTTGTTTCAACTCGGTAAGAGAGACGGTCGATTCCTGTAAATTATCCAGCATCCTGTTAAAAGCTAGAACCAGGTCTTTTATCTCACCATCCGCTTTAGGAATAGCTATTTTATGATTAAAATCCCCTCCTCTGATTATCGCGGCCGCCTCAGAAAGCTCGCCTATCGGCCGGGTCAAAAAGCTGATCATAATTGACCCGATCACTAAAACCAGGATATCAGCGCCAAACATGATCATCATCAGCATTCTCAAAGGACCGATCTTTTTACTGAAAATCCGGGCAAACATCCAGGTAACCCGGTCGCTTAAACGTAAAAGGGCGTTGTTGTTTTTCAGGACATACTCAACTGCCTGATCAAACTGCTGCTGCTTTTCGGCCTTATCCCGGTAGATTACGGCTACTGTTTCGGCCTGTTTTTTATATAATTCCCAGACTTCTTTATTTTCTCTGAAAATCCCCGACATCTCTCTGGAAGCCGGAGCCAGAACCTTACCCATGGCCTCCCCGCCGTACCAGAGAGACCTCAAGGTCATATCATATAAAATAATAGCTTTGGTTAAAGCGGAACGGTCTTCATCATGACCGGTGGCCACCGATAAAACCAATTTAGAGATTTTTTCCGTGAGCATCCTTTGTCTGCCGGCCGTATTGACAATATGGACATCATTTTCCCGCTGGGATTGGTAGTGGTAAATAACCACCAGGTTGATCAAGGCTATTACCACCATAATGAGCAACAGGGCGGAGATCTTTCTGCTGAGGGTAAGCTTCATGCCGAAATACGTAACTTTAACAGCGCTGCAATATCGTTTACTCTGACAATATTAGCACAAATAAATCCCGGTATTCAGTTTACAGGCATGGATATGGTGTACAGATAATACACTTTTAATTAATATTGCGGATGAAATAAGCGATACTGGGCCGGCCGCTGCCCATTTGGAAATAAGGCTGTCCCTTATAAAAGGCCTGATCAGGGTTTAACTCGACTATCTTTTTATAGAGTCCGGGTTTTATCCTTCCCTGCCGTTTATAAATGGTGGCCAGCGCCACATAGCTGAAAAACAGCCAGTCAGGGTTATCGGTTTTCTCGGGGATTTTCCGGAAGATTTCTTCGGCTTTCCTCAAATTGTTTCTACTCAGGTAGAACTCCCCCAGGGACTGATACCCCCTGATCTTATCGGGATGGCGGTCCAGGTTGCGCAGGAACCGGTTGAGCGCCTCCGGATATTGGTGCTGAGCCAGCTTGTCGGTGGCTAAGTAATGGTCCTCAGGATAAGGATGAAGGTCTTTCGGGGGAGTAAGATTGAACAAGATGGCCGCTCCGATAAGGATAATGACAAACCCTCTTTTAAGCTTTAATGCTTTAAGGGAGGCGGCTGCCGGAAGCAGCATCAGTACCGCCCCCGGCAGCCGGTAGCGGGAGGTGTTGAAAAACAACACACAGGTCAGAAAACCGGCTGTCCAGAGCAGATACAAAGGAACGGTTTCCTTTTCCCGGTAATAAAAACAACCGATAAAAAACAAGGAAACCACCAGGCCATAGGGAAAATAAAAGAACCCGACCTGGGGCGAAAGAAATCTCAAAAGGCTTGAGTGTTTACGCAGACGGTGTAAATTACAGTTGTTGGCTATTTCATAAGAGGAAAAAAAGAGACGGATTTTTTCCAGGAGCCTTCTTACATGAGCCAGGGGATATTTCCAAAAACTTTTCAGAGCGGCTCGATAATAAAAGGAGGTTCGCCGCGAGGCTTTGGCGATTCCCAGTTTAAACGGGGTATTATAGATACGGTTCCAGGTGGGGCTCGGCAGCCATCCCCCAATATAAGGGGGGTAACCGGGATCATTGCCGATAAAGAAATTGATTCCTCCCAGGTCATTAATCAAGACGTAATCACCGGAAACATAATAATTACGGACGGTTACCGGAAGGATTACCAGAAAGAGACCCAGCAGAAAGACAGTTCCTCTGATAAGCCTGGGCTTAAAACCATCAGGCCCGGCCGTCTTGAACACCAGCCACCAGGCCAGCAAAGGAAGGGCCAGCAGAAAATTGGCCCTGGCAATCACTAAAAGCCCAAGAAGAATTCCCAGATAGAATATCGGGAAACGCCTTGGGGGGGATTCTTTCAGAGCTGCTCCGGTTAGTTTCCACAACAGCAGTAATTCAAAGAAAACCGCCCAGGTGGTGGGAAGGAGTTGGCCGGTATAGACCAGCAGAGGGGCGTAAAAGCAGGCCAGAATAAAGGTGATCAGGCCAACCCGGTAATTATGGTAGAGCCTCAGGGAGATCTGAAAGAGCAGAACGCAGCTGGCTGCGTCCAAAGCCGCCTGAATAATCCTTACCGCCGTGAAATCCCGGCCGAACAGCCAGAAGACCCCCCCCAGAAAATAAGTATAAAAAGGGGATTTATGAAAAACATCGGAGTGGATCAGCCAAATCCCGGACTTGAAGGCCAGGCCATGATTTACATAGGTTATCGCGTCCCCGGTGGGGATATGGTACAGGGGGTCGGAAAAGAATAATTGAAGGTTGTACAGCAGCCTGGGGACGAGGGCCAGGAACCACCAGCCTAACCATTCTTTAACAGCGAAATCTACCTTGACCCGGCTGGCCGGATCAAGCCGGAACTCCACAAAACGCGAGCCAGCGGGCATAATCTCAATTCAGCCACTGCCTGGCCACCAGTAATTCAGCGATCTGAACGGCGTTCAGGGCCGCTCCCTTTCGGAGGTTGTCGGACACTACCCACATGGCGAT
>JBHHXV010000151.1:0-5699 GCA_046757225.1 bacterium | reverse complement strand
GTAGCCCTGGATATAAGGGCCATGAGGACTTGACGTCATCCCCACCTTCCTCCGGCTTATTACCGACAGTTTCCTTAGAGTGCCCAGCATTACCTGATGGCAACTAAGGATGAGGGTTGCGCTCGTTGCGGGACTTAACCCAACATCTCACGACACGAGCTGACGACAGCCATGCAGCACCTGTGATACCTCCTCTAGCAAGCTAGAGGTCCCTTCCCTTTCAGGTTGGTAACGGTATCATGTCAAGCCCAGGTAAGGTTCTTCGCGTTGCATCGAATTAAACCACATGCTCCACCGCTTGTGCGGGCCCCCGTCAATTCCTTTGAGTTTCATTCTTGCGAACGTACTCCCCAGGCGGTTCACTTAATGCGTTAGCTTCGGCACGGAAGGAGTCAATACCTCCCACACCTAGTGAACATCGTTTACAGCCAGGACTACCGGGGTATCTAATCCCGTTCGCTACCCTGGCTTTCGCACCTCAGCGTCAGTATCTGTCCAGGAAACCGCCTTCGCCACTGGTGTTCCTCCTAATATCTACGCATTTCACCGCTACATTAGGAATTCCGTTTCCCTCTCCAGTACTCAAAGTCAGGCAGTTTTAAACGCAGTTCCATGGTTGAGCCATAGGATTTCACGTCTAACTTACCTAACCGCCTACGCGCGCTTTACGCCCAGTAATTCCGAACAACGCTAGCCCCCCCTGTATTACCGCGGCTGCTGGCACAGGGTTAGCCGGGGCTTCCTTTGATAGTACCGTCATGGCTCAGTGGTATTAACACTGAACATTTTCTTCCTATCTGACAGGGCTTTACACTCCGAAAAGCTTCATCACCCACGCGGCGTCGCTGCGTCAGGGTTTCCCCCATTGCGCAATATTCCCCACTGCTGCCTCCCGTAGGAGTCTGGGCCGTATCTCAGTCCCAGTGTGGCCGTTCACCCTCTCAGGCCGGCTAAACATCGTTGCCTTGGTAAGCCATTACCCTACCAACTAGCTAATGCTGCACGGGCTCATCTTTGACCGGGAGCTTACAAGTAGAGGCCCCCTTTTACCACTGGCACTCACCACCAGTGGTCTTATCCGGTATTATCCACCTTTTCAGAAGGTTATCCCAGAGTCGAAGGCAGATTACCCATGTATTACTCACCCGTTTGCCACTTTACTTACCCCCGAAGGGGCTTTCTCGTTCGACTTGCATGTGTTAGGCACGCCGCCAGCGTTCGTTCTGAGCCAGGATCAAACTCTCCATAATAATCAGTCTGATCCAAGCTATCGCTTGATCTCTATCATTGTCCGTCTAATTCGCAAGAATCAGTAACCAAACTTTTAATAGGGACGTTTTCAGTTTTTAAAGAACAGACCCGAAACTAAAAACCGAATGTCCGGCTTAATCTTCAGGTAAAGTTTATATATTATACAGAGAAGGACAGCTGCTTCCGCCGCCCTCTCCCGATATTTTTCCGTCAACAGCCTGCGTAGTATAGGGCAATTGTTTCCCCATGTCAACAGTTTTTATTCACCCAATAAAAACAAAAGAGGTTCAGACCGTGTTATAATCGACCGGGTAAGAAATTTTTTCAAAAGCGGAAAATTATGAGCAAGCCGAAAACCTCACCAATATTTAAGAATACGGAAACCGAAGAACTCGGAAAATTGTTGGCCGGCGCGAGAGCGGCGGGCAACAGGGTGGTTTTTACCAATGGCTGTTTTGACCTCCTGCACGTGGGGCATATCCGTTACCTGCGGGAGGCGGCTGAGTTGGGAGATATCCTGATAACCGCTATTAACGGCGACTCCTCGGCCCGGCTCCTCAAGGGAGAGGGGAGGCCGGTCATGAACGAATGCGAGCGCTCGGAAATAATCGCCGCAATTAACGGTGTGGACTATGTTATCATATTCGATGACCTGAACGTGGAAAGGCTGTTGCTCGCCCTTAAACCGGATATCCACGCCAAGGGTACCGATTATACGGAAGAGACGGTTCCCGAAAGGGAGGTAGTCCGGTCTTATGGAGGGGAAATAGCGATTACCGGAGACCCAAAAAGCCGCTCTTCCACTGCTCTGCTCTCCCAGATTAAACAATGACCAAACTCAAAGAAAATCAGAAAAAGAGCTGGCTGGAGGGTTATAAGAATCTGGCTCCGGCCGGGCGCGGCCTGCGTCAGCTGGAACGCCGGGATTATCTGATCGCCCTGATTCCTTTCCTGGTCGCCTTGGCGGTTTACCGGTACACCATGCTGCCCACGGTCTTTTCCGAGGACTGCGGCGAATTTGTCTTCGGCCCTTACATTATGGGGGTACTGCATGCCCCCGGCTACCCTATGTACGCTTTAATGGGAAAGCTGTTCAGTTATCTCCCCTTCTGGACCATCGCCCAGCGGATTATCTTCATGTCCTCCTTTGTTTCCGCTTTCGCCGGTTACTTTGTCTTTTTGTGCGCCCGCAAGTTCGGGGTTTCCGAAGTATCCGCCATCGTGGGAACCCTCTCCATGTCCTTCGCCCGCTATTTATGGTCTCAATCGGTGGTGGCCGAGGTATACGCCTTAAACCTGTTTTTCTTCTGCATAACCATGTTCTTTTTTCTGCAATGGCTCCATTACCAGGAAAAGGATTATTATCTCTACGCTTTCTCGCTCCTTTACGGCATGAGTATGTGCAATCACCAGATCATGGGGCTGTTTATTCCCCTGTACTGCCTGATTATCCTGTTTGTCCGCCCTAAATTCATCATTTCAAAAACATTTCTCATCAGCCTGTTATGCTTTGCGGTCGGTCTTTCCTTTTACGCGTACCTGCCCCTCCGAGCCAGGGCCAAACCGTTCCTCAACTGGGGAAACCCCTATAACTGGGAGAATTTCTGGTTTCACGTGAACCGCTCGGTATACAACCGCGACACTGGTTTCAGCTGGGCGCATATCCAGCAGCGGATCAAGGTTATGTGGTACTACTTCGACCTGCTGCACAATGATTTCGCTTCGGTCTTTTTCTTCTTCGGAATCGCGGGCATTTATTATGCCTTCAAAATAAACAGACGCTGGGCCCTGATCAATGCTCTGATCTTTTTCAGCGGGGGACTGGGGCTGGTTTTTTACCATCAATCCGCTTTTTCCGAAAACACCGCCTTTGTCATCCGGGTGTTTTATTTCCAATCATATGCCCCCTTCGCCATATTTGTGGGCTTCGGCCTCGACCTCCTGTATAAAAAATTAAAAACCTGCCTGAAAAACGCTTCCGGCAAACCTTATTTCACTTACGCTTTTAATACCTTTATCTGCCTCCTTCTACTGATTCCTCTAAAAGTATTCGGAGCTTACAACAATCTGAGCGATAAATACCTGACGTACGATTTTACCAGGGCGGTTATGGACACCATGGAACCCAACGCCATCCTGTTCGCCGAAGGAGACACCGTGATATTCTACCTGCAACTGGTGGAAAAAATACGCCCTGACGTAACGGTTTACGATAATTTCAGCGTGTTTTACGATAATTTCCTGGGCTGGGATTTTTATAAAGGGGTACTGCCCGACCTGGAAGAGGAACGGCTGAGACAGCGGAATTACGCCAAAACAATCGAAAAAGATTACGGAAAACGGCCGATCTACTTCTTCACCCAGCAAAATCTCAGATACAAACCGGACTTTGTCTGCATTCCGGACGGCCTTATCTTCCGGGCGGTTCCCCGCAAGGAAGCAGAGAAAACTCTGAAAAAACAAAAAGACAAATGGTCAACCTACCATATCCGGGGAATAGAGGACAATGAAAACCTCAATGACCGGAGAATCAACAACCTGGTGGTGGAATATCTGATAAGGCAGGCCAGGTTTTATTTAAGAACCGGAAAAACCGATCTGGCGGAAGCGAACTTCGAGCGGATTTCCGGCAGCGAATCGATCAGCGGGCTTACCCAGGCCGGTTTATACTGGCTGAACCACCGCCGGCCGGGGAAGGCCTTGACCATGTTCAGAAAGGTCATGAAAATAGATCATACGATTACGGTAAATTATTACAATCTGGGACTGGCTTTACAGCAGGTCGGAGACGGGGAACTGGCTATCGATAATTACCAGAAATTCATGAAAGTCTGGACCGGCAGCCCCAATTACTACGCCAATGCCTTAAAAAATATCCGCTCCATTCAGAACAAGAAGTTGAATGTCAGCGATTACAATGACCTGGGCCTGATGTTCCTGAGAGCGGGAGAGGCCGACCAGGCGATCGCGTTGCTGGAGCAGGCCTTAAAGCAGGTGCCGACCAATTTAATCGTTTTCCTGAATATCGGCATCGCTTATGAAGCCAAGAAAGAGTACAAAATCGCTTACCATTATTTAAAACAGTTTTACCAGTTGGTAACCAAACAATCAAAGAACAATTACCTGGCCATAGCCAGCCAGAAACTGCGTGAAGTCTCGGCTATCCTGAAAAGAATGGGGATCGACCCCGACAGCATCAAGCTGAACCTTCCCCGGGTCTTACCGGACGAGCCCGAGAAAAAAGAGCGGACATGACAGCAAAACGGCCATTCCTGCAAAAAACGGGGAACCGGGCCGCTGACTGGTTTAACAAGATAAAACCGAAGCTGATCGGCAGTCTCTGGGGGATCGCCGGATTCTGGCTATCCCCTCTTTCCTGGTGGAACGACCTGTGGGTCAATATCCCGATCGCTTACGGAATCGCCTGGGTGATAGATATCTTTTACCGGCCGGCCTTTCTGCCCAGCTTTATCATAAGTTACTGGGGCACCAACCTGCTGGGTATCCTGATGATCCGCAAAGGAGCGGAAACAATCAGAGACACCGAAAAGAAACCCTTTTCCTCTAAAAAGCTGCTGTTCTATCTGGGGGTGGTTCTGTTCTATACGGTTCTGGTCTGGATACTGGTCGCGTTCGAGTTCATCACCCCCCAGGGGAAATTCCTAAGCAATTAAGTAAGGTGTCCCCCGATTTTATTAGGGGGACATCTTTACCGATTTACTGATTACAGGCAGAAAGTAACAGAAGAAGGACTACAGGCCAGCCCAAAAGTAAGCTACAATACCACTAAATTCCACCCAGACTTTTCATGACGGGCCTTTCGTCACCCCATCATGATGAAAAAAACTGTCCCCCAAGAGAGGGGTCGTTCCAGTTCGACATTTTCACGGTAAAAACAGAGTTCTTCAAAAAATGGCCCAAAGGATTAACAAATGAACTCTTCAGAAATCTTTTTTGAATGGTTAGATGAATACAGCGTAAAAGTAAAAACTTTGGATGAAGACCACCAGAAATTAGCTGCTCTTATTAACAAAATGTATCAGACTTTGGATACCGAAAAGGACAATGCCTCTTTAGGTGAAATTTTCAATGAATCGTTTTATTACACAGAACATCATTTCTCAAAAGAAGAAAAATTAATGGAGAAATATTATTATCCTTTTTTGCCAGAGCATAAGAAACAGCATGATAAATTTTTAAAAAATTTAACTAGATTACATTCAGATTATATTGATAATAAATTTATTATCAGATTGGATACTTTGCTTTTTCTTACTAAATGGTGGACAGAGCATGTTATGGAGCATGACATGAAATACGCCCTGTTTTTCAATGAGCAAGGGGTTTTTTGATTCACAGACATTGTTTCCAATTACCAAAATGTTATATCTCTTGGCTAACCCCTTAATCAGGGGAGACGATGCTTATCTATCTTCTAAATCCGAGTT
>JBHHXV010000150.1:0-5716 GCA_046757225.1 bacterium | reverse complement strand
CCTAATTCATTTTCTGGGGTCTGGCAAATGTCAGCCAAGTTATGAATAGACCGGGATAGGAGAAATCATGGGGCGCGCCGATAAATCTCCTGGTTGACTTATCATTCCCCTATTAGGTATTATGAGAGTATAATGGCAATTACTAATGTTTATGGGGATTCATTGTTCTATAGATGTATAAATTTTTCAGAGACTTTTTCTTCTTTTCTGTTGTCTTAACTCTTCCGTTCTTTTCGGTCTCCGGTTTTGCCCAGGAAGCTGGCGGAGGTTCCCCAACCGACGCGGTAAAGAGCGGCTTTGAAAAGCAAGTGGCTCCCCCGACCCTGCAAAGCCCCCTTGCTCCGGAAGGGACCTCACCTCAAAATGTCAAGCCTTCCAGTGCCCGGCAGGTAGGAAACATAACCCAGTCTACCCTTTATGACAATTTTCAAAAAGGGGGGGTTATTATGTATTTGATTCTTCTCTGTTCTATCGGCGGATTTTATATTACTATCGAAAAATTTTTCGTTTTAAGGCGGTCAAAGGTACTGCCCCGAAAGTTTATTAACAATATTCTTGACTTTGTTTTTATTGAAGATAAAGCCTTGGCTTCCCAATCTCCGTCAACGGCCTCCCCTGAACCTGGAAGCGCTCCCCTCCAATCCTCAAGAAGGTTTTCGGACTTAAGTATCCCTGATTATATTATGGATTCACTCAACAAGATCATCGATTACTGCGAAGGAAAGGATATCCCGGTGGCCAAGGTCTTGAAGGCGGGATTATTGGAATTTGACGAGGGAATCATGGGTATGAAATCGGCTATCACCAGCGCTAACATGCATGAGAGCGCGGTTATGGAAAAAGGGTTGTCCCTGTTGGGAATGTTGGGAAACATTGCTCCTTTGCTGGGACTGCTGGGAACGGTAACCGGTATGATCAGCGCCTTTGAAATGATCTCGATCGGTGGCAGCGGCCGGCCGGAGATAGTGGCTTCAGGTATTTCCATGGCTCTGGTAACGACTGCCGGAGGATTGTTTGTCGGTATTCCCCTGGTTCTGGCCTATCATTTTATTCAGAACAAGATAGAAAACCTGTTGGTTGATTTGCAGGAATTTTCTGTGGATGTTTCGGAAAAACTTTTTCGGGAATGCCGCCGATAATAATTCAGATACAGTAAAATGGGCTATCGCAAGAAAGAAGAAATATCGCTGGAACTGACCCCCCTGATCGACGTCGTCTTTTTGCTCTTGATCTTTTTTATGATCAGCACCACTTTTTCCAAGGTAGTCACCAAGCTGGATCTGAAGCTTCCCTCAGCTAAAGCGGTAGTTGAGCAGAAAACCAAGGATTATATTATCGAAGTATCAGCGGATGAAATTGCCTTTAACGGCGAAACCTGTTCTTTAGAGGAACTGAATAAGAAACTGAAGGCACTGGCGGATGCCAGCCCGGATGAAGTAATTATCTTAAAAGCGGATAAGAAGGTGGATTACGGTCGGGTTATCAAGGTAATAGGCCTTTGCAAAAGTCATAAGTTAAACCGCCTGGCCATGGCCGCCCTCTCCGATTAAAGCAAAGCAGGCAAGAATCCGGTCTATTTATTGAGCTGCTTAAAGTTAGATTCTTCATTCAAGATCAAGGCTTTTCCCTCTTTTTCATATTTGCTATCACCTTTTTTATCCGCTTGGCCATAAGGGCATACTGCCCGTTGCCGGGAGCCAGTCTCGCAGCTTGGGAGAAATACTTGGAGGCTTTGTCATACTGGCCTAGAGACAAATATGTTTTAGCGGTCTGATAACTGAGCTTTGAGTCCTTAGGGTTACTTTTCAGAGCCTGCTCAAACATGCCAACAGCTTCTTTATAACGTTTCAGAGAGAGATATTTTTCTCCCAACTCACGTTTGTCTTTCCAATCGGCCTTCCTTTTTTTTATTTTTTCTGAAATCTTGGAAATTTCCCGGTCGATTTTCAGCTTTCTTTCAATCCGGTAAATAAAATCCTGAGCTATCCGGTTTTTCTGGTCGTATTTCCTGACCAGTTTCCAGTATTCCAGGGCTTTATCCAATTCCTTCAGCCTCATAGCGCACATGGCCAGACCGGAATAGCTTTTGACAAAATCTGGCTTTATCCTGATTACTTCCAGCAGCTGCCGGCGGGCGGCCGGAAAATCGTTTTCCCGCAAGTAGATCCCTCCCAGAAGATAGCGCTCTTTCCAGGCCCTGGGATTTCGTCTTACGGCTTTAAGCAGCTCTTGTTTCCGCAAGGCGTCATGAACATTTTCACTCCCTTTGGGAATGGTTTTCGCCGCAGCTTTCGGCAGATTGCCGGGAGCAACCAGAAAGAACAGTATTCCGAACCAGGTGATTATCTTTATAAAATCTTTCATCTGTGCTGATTAAGGCTTACCCATGAAACCGGCCCGTCAACCTTTATTACCCGTATCCATTTGATGATAGCGTGCCCGCTCTTACTTTTCTCTCTATTATACCGTTCGATTCTTATCTCATGAAATCCCTTCTTCAGTTGCACGATCCTTTCCCCTACCCCCCAGGTACGGTCTTGTCTGGCAAAATAATACTTATCCAGAGGCTTGCCATCCACCCACATTCTTAAAGATATGGGAGCCGGCTTGCTGTGCAGGGCACAAAATGCCAAACGGTACCGGCCGCTGTTTTTTAAAGCGAAGTCGTATCCCACGTAGCCGTCACCCTTGAGAACAGCCGCCAGATTCCCCTGAAAAGACCAATAAATATCAATAATTTTTTTAAAAGATACAGCGGTGAAATCTCCGGCATAGATAACCTTGGAACGCTCCACCAGACGATTAAGGTTCAAGTACTTTACCGCCACGGGCGCGGATTTCCTTTTTAAAGTCAGCGTGGAATCCTCGCCGGTCAAATAAAGATCTAAAGAACCGATATTCGATTTATTAAATCTTAATTCCCCGATGAATTTGCCGTTATTGTAGACTGACAGGTTTTCGCCGTCGCCAGGGCGCTTTTTCTTTATTACCGTCAATTTATACTCGCCTTTACGGTAAGCCATATAACGAAGCTGAAACCTGTCGCTGATCTCGTTGAGATTATCGCTGACGGCAATACCCTTTCTGCCCCAGGATCGGCGGGGGGTGTTTTTAAAAGATCTTATTCGAAAATCGTCGAAAACCATAAGGGGAAAGTCGTATTTGTAGACCGAAGGGGAAGCGATCTCCCGCACTTTATGAAAATAACGCCCGAACCGCTTACTCCGTATAAGCGCGAACAGGCTGTTTTCCCCTGTGTTTTTTACATATGGCTCATAAAAAACAATATACCCTTTTGATCTAAAAGGACCTTCTACATATTTCAGGAAAGCGTTACGGGCACTCATTTGCCAAAAACGCTTTTTGGCAAACCCGAAAGGAAATTTCAGTCTGGTTGTTTTTTCCGAAATCTTTAAAAATATCTCCGGGGTGGCATAAAATTCCAATAGCATTTTAGAGGCGCTGTCTAAAACAATTATTCTGCTTTTGATTTTGCGTTTAGAATAAGGAAATATATCCCTGGCCACTTTTTCCCAATCAGGTGGGAATCTCCCTACCCGGCTGAAATCAAAACCAACCGCTCCCCGGTTGAAAAAAAGCAGCAGAGCGGCCAGCACCAGCCACCGGAATCGGGAACCTGGGAATGGAGCCTCGTATTTTGTTATGATTCCTTCTATTCCATGAGCGAAAAACAGTAGAACCAGAGGCAGCAGATACAACAGCTGACGCATGACAAAATAAGGGTTCAGCGGATAGGTAAGCTGGTAGGCCACGGGAATTGCGCCGGCAGCCATAACCCCCAACTCCCAGACCTCGACCGATTTTCGTTTCCGGTACCAGCCCCAGAGAGAAAACAGCATAATAATCAGCAGGCCCATCCACCCCACCGAAAACATATCTCCCATCATTTTGTCCCAGGCCGGGTAATTATAATAGAAGAACGGAGCGGTAAACGGTTCCTTGGGGGGTCTTTTAAACAAAAAGATAACCCAGTAATAAAATCCCGCTATGGTCAGGAAACAGGAGATTCCCCATTTCGCGAGGTGGTTGCTCTTTACGGTTTTCTGGAAAAGGAATGCGAAAAAATAATAAACGGAAAAACCGGTCAGCATTTGCCAAAAGAAAAAGGGAATGAAATTGTACGAGGTATAGGCGGCCAGCAGACTGACGAGCGTGAAATGAATCCAGTACCTGGAGTCCTCTCTGGCCCTGAAGAAATACCAGAGCTGAATCGTGATCGACAGGGCGTAAAAGGCGGCGTAACCGGCTTCCCGCGACATATATATATGCCACGGGGCGACCGCCAGTAAGAATCCGGCGATCAAAGCGCTTCTTCGGGAAAACAGCCTGGTTCCCAGTTTAATCAGATAAACAGTGGTAAGAGCCCCGAAAACGGCGGAGGGCAGCCGGAAAAAGAACGGACTGGCGGCGGTTCCGGGATACCAGTGGGAGAAGAAGGGATAAACAGGAGACCAGTCATGCCCCCAATCCCTGACCGTTTTTAACAGGGTGCGGGAGGGCAGGCGGCTGAGGAAATGCAAAGCCAGTTCGTCATATCTCAGGTTCGCCCCGGATAACCGGAACAGGCGTAAAACCAAGGCCAGGATAAAGATTATAATCACCGGCAGGGCGGATGATTCGAATAAAGTCTCCTTGTGGTTAAGGCCGTTTGAACCGGTCATCTGTCAAAGCCTCACAATCTATTGGAGTAATAATGTCATGCAAACATTTTACCAGATTTTCCTGTTTAAAGTGGAACCGGTGTTTTTTATCCAGTCTGCGGGCCTGCTTGAGAAGCTCTTGTTTAGAAAAATAATCGGCCGGTCGGCCGGAAGCAACTATTACACCGTTATTAGAGCTTACGCCGCTGAGAAGCCGGCAGAAAGAGAAAACGTTTATAATCGTTTTTATTTCCTGGGTGATCAACCGGTCTTTCAAGGGTATATTTCCGCTGAACACCCCGTTTTCCGTTAAAATGCCTTTTAATTCCCGGTAATACTCGATCGTCCGTAAATTAGCGGGCACATAATTCAGGATGTACGGGTCGGAAAGCACCAGGTCATAGCGCCGGTCGGTTCTTTTGACATAATCCCGCGCGTCCTCTATATACAGATTAACCCGGGAAGTCTCTTCAAACTGAAAATAGCGGCGGGCCAAATCCGCTATCTGTTCGTCAATTTCCACAATATCCAGAACGGCGTCAGGAAGATATTCTCTTATAAGCGGGCAATACACCCCTCCACCCAGACCGATCATCAGAATCCGTTTTATGCTGCTTAATTCCGAAAAAAAAGAGAAAGCCACAAAGGTCATCCGGGTATACTCAAGCGACAGAAACAGGGGATCAAGCAGGTCCCGTTCACTTTCGGTATATTCCTTCTCCTTATCGACGAAGATCAACCGCAATTTGCTGCCGGCCTGCTGCACTTTTACGTGGTTGAAGGGCGTAGAGCCCTCAAACAGGATTTTGTCGGGAGTGGTGTACCGATAATAGTAGTAGAGAAAATTATAGCGGATTTTCTTTAAAAGGGATAAAAACATAGACAGGTTATTACATTACTTCGGGAGCGGACACCCCCAGGATCCTCAGGGCTTCGGCCAAGACGGTTCTCAGGGCGTAAATCAAAGCCAGCCGGGCTGAGGTAACATCTTTATCCTCACAGATGATCCGGTGTTTGTAGTAGTACCTGTGCAGCAATCCCGCCAGATCCTGGAG
>JBHHXV010000149.1:0-5731 GCA_046757225.1 bacterium | reverse complement strand
AATCCTGAACAGGGCTCTTCATTTAAAGGCGATCTTCATACCCCTGTTCGCGGGAACGGTCAGGAAGGCGGAAAACCTGGCCTGGGCCATGGAGAGCCGGGGGTACGACGGCCGGCGGAGACGCACTTCATTCAAACCGCTGGCCTGGAACAAAAACGACTGGTTAACCATGGGAGTGATCTTTCTGGCTTTTTTGGGGTCTTTTTTGCTGGACAAGTGGGTGGCCGTATGAAGCTGAACAATATCGGGATTGTGCTGGTGAGAACCCAGGAGCCGGGAAACGCCGGAGCGGCCTGCCGGGCGATGAGGAATACCGGAATTTCTGAGCTTATCCTGGTCAGTCCGATCGATTTTCAAGCCAAGCAGAACCGCTGGATGGCCTGCGGATCTTTCGATCTTTTGAAAAATGCCGAAACAGCCGGCTCTTTATCGGAAGCTTTATCAGATAAGGGGCTTACTGTGGGGTTCACCCGCAGAACCGGATCAACGAGGGGGCCGGTTATTACCTTACGGGAATCTCTGCCTGAAATCGCCGCTGCTGCCGAGGACAATAAAGTCGCCCTGGTGTTCGGCAATGAAATGAACGGCCTCAGCAATGAAGAACTTCTCCAATGTCAAGCGCTGGTAACCATCCCCTGTGCCCCGGAAAACCCCTCTTTGAATCTGGCCCAGGCGGTGATGGTCTGCTGTTACGAACTGTTTTCCTATAAGAAAAAGATCCCCCGGGAGAACCGGTTGAAATTAGCGGAAAACCGGCTGGTGGAGCATATGTACGGGCGATTGACCGAGACCCTGGCCCTGATCGGTTACGGTAATGAAGGCGACCGGAAGGTACTGGACTGCATTATCCGCCGCCTCAGGAGGATCTTTGGCCGCTCAGGCCTGGAAAAACGGGACCTGGATACCATAAACGGCATGTGCACTCAAATTCAAAACTATCGTAACAAATTGTAATCGTTGCTGTTATATTAGTGTCATGTCAACATTAAGCTTAACACGACACTAGGTCGCCTCTCCGTTTAATGTCCGGTTAGCTTTAATATTATGCTTTTTGCGCAGGGTGTGAAATCTGGAGCGGGAAAGATCGGCAATTTTAGAGGCTTCGTTGATGTTTCCCTGGGTAAAGGCGATTATTTCCTCTAAATATTCCCGTTCCGCTTTGGCTACCGCTGACTCTCTGAACTGTTTTAAATTGGGGAATTCCTTTGCCTTCCGGTAACCGGCTTGGGTATTGACCGATGTCCGAGCCGCTTTTACCAGAATATCATCGGGTAAGTGATTATGAAACAGGGTTTGGCCGGGACAGGAGGCAAAAGCGGTATTCAGGGCGTTAATCAATTCCCGGACATTACCCGGCCAGTCATAAGCGGTAAGGACAGTTATAAAATCAGGAGAGATTTTCTTTGCTTTCAGGTTTTTTCGCTGGCAATATCTGGTCAGATAACGTTCCGTGATCTCCTTGATATCTTCTGCCCGGGATCTGAGCGGAGGTAAGGAAATAGGAAAAGATTTCAAACGGTAATACAGGTCCTTTCTGAATTTTCCCTTTTTGACCATTTCCTCTAAATTTCTATTGGTCGCGGTTATCAATCTGAAATCGCTGTGAATTTCCCTTTTCCCTTTAATCGGCAGAAATCTGTGAGCCTCCAGCACCCGGAGAAACTTGGCTTGTAAGGTTAAAGAGAGTTCCCCCGCTTCATCCAGGAACAGGGTGCCCTTGTCCGCCTGTTTTATCAGACCGTCATCTGCTTTGTCCGCTCCGGTATAAGCCCCCTTTACATGACCGAAAAGGATGCTCTCCACCAGGGTTTCGGGAAGGGCGGTACAATCCACGGTCACAAAATTATTGTGCTTGCGGGAACTGTTTAGGTGAATTGCCCGGGCAAAAAGCTCTTTGCCGGTTCCGGTCTCGCCGGTAATAAAGACCTCATCATCACTGTTAGCTATCTGCGCTAACTGTATCAGGCATGATTCAAGCAAAGAACTGCTTCCGATAATTTCATCTCTTTTCAATCCCGTTATCGGAATAGCGGACGAATTTCCCCGGTGATATTGAAGGGCGCCCAAAAACGATCCAGTCATCTTCTTTATCCCGGTCTATTCTTAAGTGTCATTTGCTTTTCCTCCATAACGGTAAAGGGAAAAGACCAACATCCCCATAAAGTTTCTTTGCCCACCCGGTTTAAGCATAAACCATAACAATATAACCCAAGTTTATATAAACATCAAGTAATTTTATTGACACTTGCATGAGATAACGCTCATTAACGATGCTCCTGATATGCCCACCCGGAGAAATGGTATAATAGTTTGTATGAATACGGAAACAGCTATAGAAGTAAAGGGGGTTTACAAACGGTTCCCCAAATTCAAGCGTTATCGGGAGATGCTGGTTCATCCTTTCCGGAAAGAGTATGTCCAGGTTCTTAAAGGGGTATCCCTGAGCGTTAACAAAGGGGAGCTGTTCGGACTGCTGGGGCCGAACGGAGCCGGCAAGACCACCCTGATAAAGGCTCTCTGTACCCTGATCATCCCGGAAAAAGGCGCTATCACCATCAATGGATTCGATACGATGAAAGAGGATAACCAGGTGAGATCCCAGTTAGGGTACGTATCCAGCGAGGAACGAAGCTTTTACTGGAGGCTGACCGGCGCCCAGAATCTGGAATTTTTCGCTTCTCTTTACAACATGTTCGGCCAGGAAGCCAGAGACCGGGTTGACTTTATGCTGGAACTGCTGGAATTAACCCAGGTCAGGGAAAAGATGTTCAAGGACTATTCCACGGGAATGAGGCAGAAACTTTCAATCGCCCGGGGAATGATCAACCTCCCCCGGATTCTGTTTCTGGATGAACCGACCCGCAGCCTGGACCCGGTAGTGGCGGAAAACCTGCGCTCCTTTATCAAGGAAAAACTGATTAAAGACCTGGGGACCACCGTTTTTTTAAGCAGCCACAATATCATGGATCTTTCCATATGCGACCGGGTAGCCTTGATTCACGAGGGGGAAATAAAAGCCTGCGGGCAGTTGGAGAAACTGGAGCAGGCCCAGGACCGGTTTGTCTTGAAGCTGAAAGTTCCCTGTCCGGGGCTTGTGAATAAACTGAATACTCACCCGGCGGTAGCCCGAATCATCTCTCCCGGGGAAAACCGGGAGCCTCTTGAGATACAGATGGAGCTGGCCGAGGCGCAGGGATTCGACCCGGTGGCGTTTGCCGTCCAGCAGGGAGGGAAAATCGCTTCTTTCGGTCCGGTCCAGATGTCTCTTGTCGAGGTTTTCAACCGGTACTTTGAGAAGGCTAAGGATTAAAAAAACTGTTTCCTAACCCGAATAATTCGGGTTAGAAAGAGACTGGGCTAAAGTCGTTGACAAGAAACCCGGTAAACTGGTATTCTTTTGCCGGTGGCTCACAAGCCGACGGTCAGGGGGTCAAGCCCTGTTCCGTCTACCGTTTAAACCCTCCAGAATCACAATACCAATTGGATAGCGGGAAAATCTTCTTCACCCTGGGAGAACGACAAATCACCTGCCGGGTACGCCGGAGCAAGCGGGCGCGTCAGCTGAAGTTGAAAATCACCTTTGACAATGACCTGGAAATAACCGTTCCCCCTGATTATCCGATCAAGGAATTGGATAAGATCATCCTCAAAAAAGCCTCCTGGATAAAAAAAAATCTGGATCGGAAAGAACGGAGCAAATCTTTCTTACCCCTGATTGAGAAGGACAATAATCTTTCCGCCATTTTTCTGGGGGAATATTATCCCCTGATTATCAGAAAGGGAATTAACGCTTTGGAACTAAGGGAAGAGCGGCTGATTCTTACCTCTCCCGCTGACGCCGTCAGCCTCTCACCTCAGCATTTAAACCATGCGCTGGCGTGCTGTTACCGGTCGCAGGCCGAGCGGATTATTCCCGAAAGAGTAAAACAGGCCAATCAAAACCTGGGGTTTGAGTTTGCCGAAATACGAATCAAGGATCAGAAGAGCCGCTGGGGAAGCTGTTCGGAAAAAGGAAATGTCAATTTCAACTGGCGCCTGGTTATGGCTCCCCTGCCGGTCTTGGATTATGTGGTGTTTCACGAGCTTATGCACCTTAAAGAGCTTAATCATTCCCCGCGGTTCTGGAACTCAGTGGAGGATGTCTGCCCCGATTACCGGCAGCACCGGTTATGGCTTAAAACTTACGGCGGCGGCCTGCTCCATTTCGCCAGGTAAACCCTCTTTAAATGAGAAATGAACCGGCATACTTTTCTTACCGGGCGCCCTTTGGCCGGATCTGGATCGCCCTGGTTTCGGGGGCGGTCTGCCGGGTCTCTTTAAAAGATGATAAAGAGGGTTTCTTAGAGTTACTTGTCAGCCGGTCAGGACGAGATCCTTTTTATCAGGAATCTCCTTTTATTCATAAGGCCCTTGACCGATATTTCAAGAAAGACCGGGAGGCTCTGGCCGGTCTCGACACCATATTTATCTGGGGCACCGCCTTTCAACAGCTGGTCTGGCAAACTCTGAGAGAAATACCTTACGGCCAGACCCGCAGCTATGCCTGGCTGGCCGCTGAAATCGGCTCTCCCGGAGCTTGCCGGGCGGTCGGTTCCGCCAGCCGGGCCAACCCCCTTCCCCTGATCTTTCCCTGCCACCGGGTAATCAAAGCGGACGGCGGGCTGGGCGGTTATATGGGAAGCGGGAATCAAGGGGAAAAAATTAAACGGTTTTTATTAAACCTGGAAAAGGAGCCAGGCAATCAATGAAACTTTTAACGGAAGTAGAAACCACCAGGATCAGAGGGAAAGATACCGGTCTTTTCCGTCACCCGGTAATCCGGGAGGAGCCGCTGGCTCTGATCGTAAATGACGAGCCGTATGTCACCATGATGCGGCTGCCGGGAAACGAGAAGGAGCTGGTGACCGGTTTTCTGTTTACCGAAGGGATCATCGGAAGCATTGACGATGTTTTCTACCTGAAACATTGCGGCAGCGGCACTGATGAGGAACAGAACCGGGTGGACGTGAAACTGGCCCCGCATTGCAAACTGGACTCGAACCGCCGGATAGAATCCCGTTCCGCCTGTGGTTTATGCAGCCGCACCTTTATCAATGACCTAACCGAAGGACTCCCCTCTTTAGAGGAGAATAAACTCTCGGTTTCCGTTCCAGTCTTAAAAAGAATCGAAAAAGAGCTTGCCAGCCATCAACCCCTGTTTCAACAAACCGGAGCGGTGCACGGAGCCGCCTTGTATGATAATTCCGGCAGTCTGTCGGTCATAAAAGAAGATATCGGCAGGCACAACGCTTTAGACGAGGTTATCGGACACGCTTTAATCCGGGGGTGGAACCTGAGCGGTAAAATCCTGATTTCCACCGGCCGGGCCAGCTTTGAAATGGCCTATAAAACCATCCGGGCGGGAATTCCGGTGATGGCTTCCGTGTCGGCTCCCACCTCCATGGCCCTGGAGGTCAGCCGGCGGCTCGGCTTGACCCTGGTCGGTTTCTTTCGGAAAGAGGGGTTTAATATCTATGCAAATTCCCACCGAATCACGAAGTAAAAGGTGAGTATCTCCTCTTAACCCGGTCTGCTTGTTATGGTTCCCGAATTATTCGGGCTCACAAAACAAGGAGCTACCGCCTGAACAGTAACTCCTTGTTTTTATTTTGGTGGAGTTGGCGGGGATCGAACCCGCGACCTTTTGACTGCCAGTCAAACGCGCTCCCAGCTGCGCCACAACCCCGTGTGA
>JBHHXV010000148.1:0-5784 GCA_046757225.1 bacterium | reverse complement strand
ACCGCCAGCGCAGAAGCGGACGGCCAAGCCGCCTGTCCCCAGAACCAGCAGTTATGCAGGACCGGGTCGAATAACCAGTAAAGAGTGGCTAAAAGAGCGGCGCATATTGCCTCTTGAGGGGACAGACCGAAATTTAAAGCCGCCACATAAAATAAAAGCGGTATTATGGCGAAGAAAAGCGCGGTTATCCCCCGGTAAATATTTCTTATGAATCCGTTTTGGGTTTGCTTGATAATTTTTACGGCCAGAAAGGGAAGCGCTCCCCAGGCCCGGCCATCCCCTTTAAAATAATTTTCTCCGGGAAAGGAAACGTGGGTGGGAGCGGCAGGGGGATAAGGTTCGAGACTCAGGGAAGAAAAAGATACGGACCAGAGAAAAAACAGGTAAAACAACAGAACTGGCAGTAAATATTTAAGCATACCTATAGTATAATATGAACAATGGCCGTAGAAAAAGATATTTGTTCCCCATCCGTTTTTGAATCCCGGCTTTCTTTTGGTTTAGACCGTTTGTCTATCCCTTTTACCGCTTCCATGTTGCAACAGTTTTATCTTTATTACCGCGAACTGGTAAAATGGAACCGTAAGATAAACCTTACCGCCATTTCCGATTTTAAAGGGGTGATTACCGGGCATTTTCTGGACAGTGCCGCTTATGTAAGAGCCTTGCCCGATAGCAATGATCTCAGAATGCTGGATATCGGCAGCGGGGCCGGTTTCCCGGGAATTCCCCTGAAAATACTGATCCCTTCACTGGTATTGGAAGTAGCAGATTCCCGCAATAAAAAGCTGGAGTTCATGAAACATTTAGGTAGAATTTTGCGGCTTGAAGGGGTAGAATATTGCTGGTATCGGTTTCAAAAAGAAAACGCCGGGCGCCGATATGATGTAGTGGTTTCCCGGGCTTGTTTGCCTCCGATTGATTTCTTTGAGCTGGCCGGGAGTCTTCTGCTGCCTGGAGGCCGGGCAGTGCTTTCGGAAGGACCGGCAGCGTCCCGGCGGTTCATGAACGGCCCGTTTCCGGGAAACCTTAAATTCCGGTCGGTTTCGGTTGAGATCCCAGACAGCAACCTGGTAAGAACTTTATTGACAGCGGAAAAAAAGAAATTATGACTATTAATGAAAAAAGCAGAACCATTGCGGTAGTAAACCAAAAAGGGGGAGTGGGAAAAACCACTACCTCGGTTAATCTGGCGGCTGCCCTGGCGCAATCTGGAGCCAGTGTGCTGTTGGTCGACATCGATCCCCAGGGGAATGCCACCAGCGGTTTGGGAATTGAGAAAAACAAAGTGACTCCTACTGTTTACGAAGCTATAATAGGCAATGTCGGGATACATGAGGCTGTCCATTCGACCCCTGAAATTCCTAATTTGTCGGTGGCACCGGCCAATTCCCGCTTGATCGGAGCGGAAATTGAGCTGACTTCCATGCTCAGCCGGGAAAGCAAACTGAAAACCGCTCTGGAAAGCCTTAAACAGCAATACGAATATATTATAATCGACTGTCCTCCCTCGCTGGGCCTGTTAACGGTCAACGCCTTGACCGCGGCCAGCACTCTTTTGATACCGATCCAGTGCGAATACTACGCTATGGAAGGAATGGCCCAGCTGATGACGACTGTAAAGATGATAAAGCGTTCCCTTAATCCCACGCTCAAGATTGAAGGGGTGCTGCTTACCATGTACGATTTGCGGACTAATCTTTCCAAGGAAGTGGCCAGAGAGATCCGTAAACATTTTGAGAGACGGGTCTTTAAAATAATTATTCCCAGGAGTGTCCGGCTCAGCGAGGCCCCCAGCTATGGAAAGTCGATTTTCAATTACGACGGCAGGTCGAAAGGGGCTTACGCCTATAACCAACTGGCCCAAGAGGTTATAAATAATGGTCAAGAATGTATTAGGCAGAGGGCTTGATGCTCTTATTCCCGGGGAACCCCGGATAGAGGAAGGCCCGGATTTACATCAGTTAGTTATCAAGATTCCTCTGTCCAAAATCCGGCCCAACCCTCATCAGCCCCGCCACAAGATCGACCCCGCCAGCATCGACGAGTTAGCCCAGTCCTTTAAAACCAATGGAATATTGCAGCCCATTCTGGTCAAGCCGGTAGAGAATGACCAGTATGTGGTGATTGCCGGAGAGCGCCGCTACAGCGCCGCCAAAAAGGCTGAGTGGCAAGAGATCCCGGCGGTGATTCACAATATTCCGGAGGGCAAGGAATTGGAAATCGCTCTGGTGGAAAATATTCAGCGGGAGAATCTTAATCCTATAGAGGAGTCCATGGCCTATCAGAAACTGATGGAGCAGCTGGTCATTTCCCAGGATCAACTGGCTTCCCTGGTGGGAAAAAAACGTTCCACAATTGCTAATTCTCTCAGGCTGCTGCGCCTTGCCCCTGAAATAAAGGACGCGGTTTCCAGCGGGCAGATCGCCGGCGGGCACGCCCGGGCGATTCTTTCCCTTCCCGAGGACCGCCATCGCCGGGAACTGTTTCAAAAAATCATCCTTGATTCTTTAAGCGTAAGAGAAGCGGAACGTGAAGCGAAAAAACTGCTGGACTCTCCAGCTCCCCCCCCCCTCGAAGCAAAAAGGAGAAGCCGACGATCGGCTGACTGCCCTGGAAGAGCATTTGAAACGCCGGTATCAAACCAGGGTAAGAATAAAGTTTTCCAATGATAACCGGGGAAAGATCGCTTTCAACTTCAAATCCAAAGAGGAGCTGAAGCGGATTCTCCTGTTACTGGGCGGGGAAAAGGATAAATCTGTTTAATTTTAAAAGTCAGAGCGTCATAATGAGAGTAAAACAGAAAAAAAAGAATAATCCGGTCGCTGTTAAAAGCGATAGTAAGGGAATCAGAACCTTGTTGGGGGAGGGCTCTCAATTCAAAGGGGCGCTGGCGTTTGAGGGGGCGGTGAGAATCGACGGGATTATGGAGGGGGAGGTGATTTCCGAAGGCTCACTGTATGTCGGCGACAAAGCGGTGGTGATGGCGGATGTCACGGTCGGGTCTGTGGTGGTTTGCGGGAAGCTTTCCGGTAATATCGTAGCCTCCCAGGAAGTGATACTCAAATACCCGGCGGAAATCTGCGGGAATATCCGCTCGCCGGTAATTTCGATGGAAGAGGGGGTTATCTTTCAGGGAACCTGCGATATGAACAAAGAGGAGGTTTCTCTACAACATGTTCATCTGCTGGAGAATGAAGAATTAGCCGGTGTTCCTGAGGAAATAACCGATAATCTGGTGGATGTCGTTGAGAACTAGACTGACAGCCTTATGCTGGTTAATCACCGCGGTTTTCTTTTTAAAAGGAACCGCCCGGGCCAGGATCGTGGCTGTGGCCGAGTATTCCCGGTTGAGTACCCCGCCTCTGGAACGGCCTCTGATCTTCGAGTCGGATTTTCTAAAGGTTGTCTGGGTTCACCCGGAACCGGAAAAGCATATTTATCTTACTCCCTACCTCCAGACCGTCCCGTTAAATGAACCCCTGATAAGAGAGACCGGTATCAAATCTGTCGCTGCCGTGTGGATCCACCCGGAACCCAGGTTAAGGGTAAGGCTGCTGATTACCGCTCCGGTGGAAACTCCGGCGCTCGAATTCCCCTGGATTGAGGAATCCGATAAGGAAACAATATCATGGGTTCACCCGGAACCGAAACTTGAAGCGAAATTACCCTATTTTCATCTCCGCGAGACCCCGGCGGTAAAGGAGCCGGTTATTGCTGAATCAAAAATGACAGTGGGTAAAACAAAAGGGAAAAAACCTCCTGTGCTCACTCCTCTGGAGATAGGGCGGGGGCTGAAGATCGTCAAGGGAGCAACCCGCTTTTCTTATGTGAAAAAAGGATTTTCCATGATAAGAACCAGGGTGATAAACTTCTCGGATGTCACATATTCCTCGCTCAAGCTTAACATATTAATTATAGACCGGCGAAACAGAAAGGTGTCTTTTTCCGAGGATAACATGTTCATTGATTCTTTTGCGGCAAAAAGCGAGAAAGAGATTACCGTGATTATACACCAGGACCTCTCCAAAATAAAAAGGGTTTCTCTTTCATACGGCACCAGTTTCCGTTCAGACATGCTGGCCTCTGACGACCAGGATGACTATAATAATGAAATCAAATACGATTCACCATAACCCCCCCCATTGCTGATTACGTTAATAACGGATTTCGGTTTAAGCGATCCCTTTGTGGGAATGATGAAAGGGGTAATCCTTTCCTTGAACTCATCGGCCGGGATTGTGGATATCTGTCACCAGATCCCGGCGCACAGTATAAAACAGGCGGCTTATCAATGGAAGGCTTCTTATTCTTATTTTCCTCCGGGCACTGTTCATGTGGGGGTAGTCGATCCGGGAGTCGGCGGGAAACGGAAGGGGATTTTAGCGGTTTCCGAGCGTTATTTTTATATCGCTCCGGATAATGGCCTGCTTTCTTTGATAGAACAGGCAGACCCTTTTAAGGCGGTTTATGAGCTGGCCAATCCGGATTTTCAGCTGGCTGATATAAGCCATACCTTTCATGGACGGGATATCTTCGCCCCGGCGGCCGCTCATCTGACCCTTGGAGCCTCTCCTCTGGAGTTCGGCCCCCCGGTAAAAGAGATCCGCCGCCTTGAATTCCCTGAACCCCGAGTTACCGGAGATCGGATCGAAGGGGAAATCATCGGTTCCGACCGGTTCGGAAACCTGTTTACCAATATCGACGGCAGCTTGTTTTTCCGGCATTTCCAGGGTACTGACTTTGTTTTGAGCATCCGGGACAAGACTGTTACCACATTCAGGGAATATTACGCGCAGAGGGAAAGCCCGGAAGCTTTCGTCCTGATCAACAGCCGGGGGCAACTGGAGATCGCTTTCACCAATGACCGGGCTGACCGCCGGCTGGGGGTTGGCGCAGGAGATATCTTCGTCATTCAGCCGACTTCCAGAACAGAATTCTAATGCGTTTTCAAACGGATATCTATCAATTGGGGATCAAGCCGGGGAAACCGGCGGAAAATTTTGACCGCTTTTTAAACCTGTATCAACAAAATCCGGCCCCTTCGGAAGGTCTTCCCCGGTTGATCGTCCTGCCTGAGCTGTGGCTTTCCGGATATGATTTTCCGCATATCCGGTCCCGGAGCCGGGCGGATTTTGAACAAGAGCTGGACCGCTTATCCGGTTTCGCCAGGCATTCCGGCTGCTATTTTTCAGCGGGTAGTGTCGGGGAGAGAGCAGAGGGTAATTTTTTCAATACCTCATACCTGTTTGACCCCGGCGGAAAAATAATCGGCAAATACCGCAAACAGAAGCTTTTTCCCCTGATGGATGAACCGGAAATGTTCAAGCCGGGAGGGGATTCTCCGGTTTTTGATACCCCCCTGGGGAAAATCGGCGTTCTTATCTGTTATGATTTGCGGTTTCCCGAACTGGCCAGAGAGATGGTTGCCCAGGGGGCTCAGATTATGATTTTCCCCAGCGAATTTCCCCACCCCCGGCTTCACCATTTCAGAACGCTGTTGCTGGCCAGAGCGATTGAAAATCAAGTCTTTGTTCTCGCCGCCAACCGCTGTGGCGCTGATTCCTCATTATCCTTCTGCGGGCATTCCAGCATCATAGATCCCTGGGGGAATGTCATGGCGGAAGCCGGAGCGGAGGAGGAGATAATCAGCGCTGTCATAGATCTGGATCTGGCCACCGAAGTCCGCCGGAAAATTCCCGCTCTGGAAGGGATCATAAACCCGGTCTAGCATAAACTTGGCTGACATTTGCCAGACCCCAGAAAATGAATTAGGCCAACGTC
>JBHHXV010000147.1:0-5800 GCA_046757225.1 bacterium | reverse complement strand
AAAGCACCGGTATAGTGAGAGACTTCATCCAAATTTTCAATAAGCGGATAGAGGGGATTCTTTTTGATCCGGCCATTTTCATAATAACAAAGGTTGTTGATTTTTCTAATGTCTTCTTTCTGACCTGCAGCGCTCATCACATCTATCATTGTTTGTTCGCCTTCTCCTCTGCAAACATAATCAGCATGATCCAGACATTTTTCTGGAGAAATGGTAGGATGAATCCCGCCCCATATAATTGGGATAGATTTTAAAGAGCGTTTGAGGTGTTCCGTTAAATCTCGGGCCATAAAGTATTCTATCGACATTAAGCTTATGCCGATAAAGTCTGGAGATATTTTGGAGACGAATTCATTTATATGTTCGAGGTATCGGTTATAATTTTTTCTAGTAAAATAGGGTAAATGAAGAAGGGTTGAATTAAAATTATTTTTCAAGAAATGAGCATGTAAGGTTTTTAACCCGATTACATCAGAGTCAATTTGCAGAGATATTAATAGAATGCTCATGTTGTTTGTCTCATATGAACTAACCAGAATAATTCGGGCATCATAACCGGAAGTTTTTTCTGCGTTCTCTTCTCAAATTACTCTACTTGGATTTAAGTCTGGAAAGACGAACCAGTCGGCCACCGGCGGCTCTCAATTCAGGCAGCCACTCCCTCAAAGCGGGAATGGTGTTTTTCCGGGGATGAGCGACCCCAACGGCTGCTCCGGTCTTTCGGGCCAGGGAAAGAAACCGGCTCAACTGTTTTTTTATATCGGCCGGCCGGTGGGAATTATCCAGGAAGATGTCTCTCTTATACGCTTTCATGCCTGATTTCAAAGCCAGCGGATAGCCGCAGGAACCGGCGATGACCAGGTTATCGATAAAAAAGCGCCCGCGTCTCTTCAAGTCCCGCAGAACCAGCAGCATCTTTTGCCGGTCAAGGGTAAACCGGGACCCCATGTGATTGCCCGCTCCCACCGCTTCCGGCACCGACCTGAACTGGGCCTCAAGCAGAGACAGGATTTTAGCGGGGCTCATATCGGTCATCAGGATTCCCGGTTGGCCGGCGCTGATATCGTATGTCAGCGGTTCCATCGGAATATGGAGAAGAATTTCCCTTTTTGCCCGCTTGAGCAGTTTTCTGCACATGGCGGTTTTCGGCAAAAGAGGCAGCACCGAAAAGGTAAAATCAGCCCCCGTAGCAAGGAGCTCCCGCAAGGGATGAATATGATAGCCGATATCATCGATGATGACGGCCACCTCAAAACTTTTCATGGCGGGCCGTTCGTCAGCCCCCTCATGATGAAAAGAGCCGGTTATCCCCCAAGATGGGGAAGACTCCGCCCCGATATTTTCAAAACCTTCGGAAGAGACTCTTGGTTTACCGCTGGCCCGGCCAGGGGAAAAGCTCAGGGCAAGAAACAACACACCGGCCATTACGTGCGCCGCAGGCCTGGCATCAAGTTTCATCGGCTTGCCTGTTATTTTCTTCCGGCAGCGCTTTTTTCAGCCTTTTTTTCCGGTTCTTCCGGCAGGGTTCCTTTGGTAATCATGATCACCTTCAGCACATTCATCGCCCGGGTTATAAAAATATCTTCCCGCCAGGGTTCTTTTTCCACTTTTTTATCCGATTTCTTCTCAAGCTTGCTCTTATCCTTGCCCTTCTTCTTTTCCTCCTCTTCCTTCTCTTTTTTGGCTTTTTCGTCCTGAGGAAACTGCCTGAGATCCTTTTCCCTTAAAAAATGAAGATTTTTTTCCTGTTCCTTCTTTTTCTCCAGCGCCAATTTATTTTTTAAAATTATCTCACTTTCGTCGATGACAATGTCAGGAAGAATTCCCTTAGCATGGATCATCTTTCCCGACGGGGTATAGTAGCGGGCGGTGGTAAGCCGCAGGCCGGCCTTGTCAGGCAAGGGAATCACCGTCTGGACCGAGCCTTTCCCAAAGGAATTATTCCCGACGACGATCGCTCTTTTAAGATCCTGTAAAGCTCCCGCTACAATCTCAGAGGCGCTGGCGCTGCCGGAATTTATCAATACCACTATCGGCTTCTTCAAATCGTAGGAAGCATTCTTGGATTTATATTCCTTGTTTTGTTTTTTATTTCTGCCCTTGGTGGAAACTATCACGTTTGATTTCTTGACAAACAGGCCCGCCACTTCAATAGACTGGTCCAGCAAGCCACCGGGATTGTTCCGGAGATCGATAATTAAAGAGGTTCTTTTCTTTTTGTCCAGCTCTTTCAAGGCCTTTCTTATATCCTGGGCCGAATGTTCCTGAAATTGACGAACCTTTATATAGCCGATCCGGTAATCAAGCATCTTGGAAGTGATGTTTCTGATCTTGATAATGTCCCTGGTAACAGTAAAATCCTTGGGAGCCTCAAACCCTTCCCGCATAATGGTAATAGTAACCTTGGTCCCCTTAGGCCCCCGCATCATATTTACCGCTTCCATCAGGGTCATCTCCGAGGTATATTTATCTTCAACCTTTACGATCCAGTCCTTGGCCTTGATCCCGATTTTATAAGCCGGGGTGTCGTCTATGGGCGAGACCACGGTCAAACGGCCGTCTTTGATGGTTATCTCTATTCCCAGCCCACCGAAACTTCCCTTGGTCTCAACCTGCATTTCCTTGTAAGACTCAG
This sequence comes from bacterium, assembly GCA_046757225.1. Taxonomy (GTDB): domain Bacteria; phylum SZUA-182; class SZUA-182; order JBHHXV01; family JBHHXV01; genus JBHHXV01. The sequence continues at coordinate 3,165 of JBHHXV010000147.1, read as the reverse complement.
GGCTCATGTAAGCGCTGTGGGCGTCCAGGGTTTTCATTACCCCGTTGATCGCTCCGTTGATCAAATCTTTGGCGCTCACCTCGTCCACATAATTCGACTCAACCAGAACCAGGATGTCGGTGAGTTTCTCCAGATCGCGGTAAATTTCGGTGTTTTTTGCTTTGTTCACTCCGGTCAGAACCAGAGCGGACAACAAGACCAAAATTAAAACCGGACGCTTACCACCCCTCTTTTCTTTGTTACCGTTTTTTTTCATATCTCACTTTCATTAATCTGATTTTATACCATATTAACCGAACTTCCGCATCCTCTAACGGGAAGATTTCTTCCTGGCAACCGCGTGAATGGCCAATTGGTGCACATCCTCGGCGGCTTCGGCAACCGCTTCCGCCAGGGTGGGATGAGCGTGAATGGTATCGGTTACCTGGGCGGCGGTATGTTTATACCTGACCGCTAAAGCCACTTCCGCGATCAGGTCGGTGGCGTGGGGGCCGATGATCTGGCCGCCCAAGACTACATCGGTAGCAGCGTCAACCACCAGCCGGACCGATCCTTCCGCCTCTCCCATGGCCAGAGCCTTTCCCAGCCCCATAAAGGAAAAATTTCCCAGCTTTACCTCATACCCGGCCTCCTTGGCCTTATCAGCAGTCATTCCCACAGTGCCGATCTCCGGTGAAGTAAAGATACAACTCGGAATAACCGCATAATCCATGACCTTGTTCCGGCCGGCGATATTGGCGGCAGCCACCATTCCCTGGGCAGCGGCCACGTGGGCCAGCATTACCCTGCCGACCACATCCCCGATGGCGTATATGTGGGAAACATTGGTGCGCAGATAATCGTCCACTTCTATCTGCCCCCGGGCGCCTTGTTTCACCCCGGCCCTGTCCAGCCCCAGACCGTCCGTGTTCAAGGCCCGGCCAATCGATACTAAAGCCTTTTCCGCCGCCACTTCCGAGCCGTCTTCCAGCACAGCCGCCACCTGGCCGGCTTGTTTACGTATTTCCGTAATCTTGACTTTTGTTTTTATTTTGACCCCCCGTTTTTTCAGGCTGGCGGCCAGCTTCAGGGCGATGGTCTTATCTTCTAAAGGCAGGATTCTGGGCATCAGTTCCAGAATGGTAACCTCGCTCCCCAGTTCGGAAAAGATGCAGGAGAACTCGCAGCCGATCACCCCGCCGCCCACCACAATAACGCTTTTGGGTGTTTCGGTAAGGTTCAGGGCCTCGGTGCTGGTAATCACCCGCTTGTTATCGATACCGAAGGCCGGAATCAGGGCCGGCTCCGAACCGGTGGCGATAATGATGTTTTCCGCTGTCACCGTTTCCTTTTCTCCGTCAACCGGGGTGATTTCCACCTGATTACCGCCCAGCAAGCTTCCCCTGCCCTTGACCAGCCGGATTTTATTGCTTTTCAGCAGCATTTCCACGCCGTGGACCAGTTTGGCCACGATCTCGTTCTTACGGATTACCATTTTTTTTAAATCGGCTGAGACCTCGCCGGTGGAAACCCCGTATTCCGACGCCTTTTTCACCTTGGCGAACAGTTCAACACTGCTGAGCAGTGATTTGGTGGGAATACAGCCCCGGTTTAAACAGGTGCCTCCCACTCTCCCCTTTTCGATCAGGCAGACATCCGCTCCCAGTTGAGCCGCTCTGATGGCGGCCGTGTATCCCCCCGGCCCGCCGCCGATGACTACTACCTTATATTTCTCCATAGTAACTTTTACTCCATATTCGGGTTAATGTCTGAATCGCCGGAGGCGCATCCTTCTTATTCTTAAAGGATTTTTTGATCTGTATAAATACGAACTGTCAGTAATTCCCTCAAACTCCTTCGATTCGGTTTCTTCTGATGGGGTAAGGGAGTCTTTAAGCAAAATTATTCCGCTTACGCCCACTTTCCTGGCTTCTCTGTAAGTGGGCGTAGGTTTGGGGGCCAGTTCCCGCGTGGTGACGACATACCCCTCTCCCCCGACAGTCGTGCTCTTCCGGGTAACCGAAAGATTTGAGGCGTTGCTGCAGGCGCCCGCAGCCCAGATAAATCCGACAATTCCCCAATAATGTAATTTTTTCATAAGGCTGGCTTAACCAGGAGATTCTTTAACCGCCCAATCATTATATCAATCAGATGGGGAAAGGGATGGGATTTATAACCGACCACTTCCAGTTTCTCCATATGCAGGGGCAAGAGATATTTTTCCGCCCGGCAGGAAGAGACGGCGGCGGCAATAGCCGGAGAGACCTCTCCCATCATGCTGTCGGGAATAACAATCGCCAGGGGGCCGATAATCAGATCGAGTTTCGGCACGGTGGTTATAATGGCGTTTTCCCCGCTTGCTCCCCGGTTAGCCTTGGACTTCATCATCATCTGGGCGGCAACGGCGTTGGTCCCTAAAGCCACGATTTCCAGGTCGTAAGAGATCTTTTCCCGCAGCTGCTTGACGATGAAGGCTCCTACACCGCCTCCCTGGCCGTCGATCACCCCGACGATAGGCATATTATTTTTCATTTATTTTCTGTGAACAATTGGTTAACAGGTATTTATTATATCCTAACCCGATTTTTTCCCCGTATTTTAATTGCACTTCCCAGTCGATGTTCGGGTAAACATCCTTTATTTTGTCCTCCCCCGGCTTGAAGGCTGCTTTTAAAGCGGTTCCGGCCAGGCCGGGAGCCTTGTTGAGCAGTTCGGCCGAAGCCCGGTCCAGGGCGACCGGATCATAGGAAGCGGCAATGCCGATATCCGGCACTATCGAGGCGTCCGAATTGGCGTAACAATCGCAAACCGGGGTCACCCGGTTAATAAAATTCAAAAAGCAGGCGTTGTTGGGAAAATTCTGAAGTACTCCCAGGGTATATTCAGCTATCTTTTCCTGGATCAGGTGCGTATCCTCGCTCCACTCCACCTTGATACATTTATCGGGACAGGTAATCATACACTGGCCGCAGCCGATACAGAGGTCATTGTCTATCCAGGCTTTTTTCCGGCTGTCCCGCTCGTTCTTCAGGGTAACAGCCTGCTCCGAGCAGTGCGCCACGCATAGACCGCAGGCGGTGCATCCCTTGCCCACATAGGGGCTGACCTCCGAGTGCATAGCCAGCTTGCCCGCCCGGCCATCCTCAATAACATCTTCCGCGCAGCCCATACACTTAAAGGAATCTC
>JBHHXV010000146.1:0-5848 GCA_046757225.1 bacterium | reverse complement strand
GGAACGGGGTCTATCCGCCGATTGACGCGCTCCCCTGTCTTTCCCGTCTGCGGGATAAGGGAATAGGCGAAGGCAAGACCCGGGAAGACCACGCCAACTGGTCGAACCAGCTGTTCGCCGCTTACGCCCGGGGTAAGGAGGTGGAAGAACTGGCGGTTATTCTGGGAGAGGCGGCTTTAAGCGAAAGCGACCGCAGCTTTCTGAGATTCGCCGGAGATTTCGAGAAAAGGTTCGTAGGTCAGACCGAGGAAGAGGACCGCTCCATTGAGGAAACCTTGAAAATCGGTTGGGAGCTGCTGTCCCTGCTGCCGGAAAAGGAATTGAAGCGGGTCAACTCCCAGCAGATCAAGAAATATATGCCGCAGGCAAAAGCGGCCTGAGGATTAGATATGCAGCAAATAGCCAGCGCCACCCGGATGGAGCTGTTGAAGCAGAAGAAAAGGGCGGTTCTGGCCCGGCGGGGGCACAAGCTCCTCAAGGACAAGCAGGACGAGCTGATGCGGCAGTTCCTTATCCTGATCGAGGATTACCGGCAGCTGCGCAGGCGGATGGAGGAACTCCTGGAGGTCGCTTTCCAGGGGTTTATCGTCGCCCGGGGAAGCATGCCTCCGGAGTTTATGGAAGCCTGCCTGCTTACCGCCAAAGACAAGGTTAAAATCACGCCGGGAAAGGGGCGGGTGCTCAATATCAGCACCCTGACCCTGGATCTCGACCAAAGCGATGACCTCTATTCCTACGGGTTTTCCAACAGCTCCGGGGAACTGGACGAAGCCCTCAAAAGCTTTGCCGAGGCCCTGCCTTATATGATCAAACTGGCGGCCAAGGAAAGAACCATCGCCCTGGTGGCCCAGGAGTTGGAGACCACCCGCCGCCGGGTTAACGCCCTTGAACATGTCCTTATCCCCAACCTGGAATCATCGGTAAAACAGATCAGAATGCGCCTGGAGGAACTGGAGCGTTCCGCCCTGACCCGGCTGATGAAGGTCAAGGATATGCTCACCGAAAAGGAAGCGGCATAATAACTTTACAGTAGAGACCGTGTCTTTCAATCCGAATTACCGAAAAGTCCTTACGGTTTCCCAGCTGAACCAGCAGCTCAGAATTAACCTGGCCACTTACTTCTCCCATCTCTGGCTCGAAGGCGAGCTTACCAACCTGGCTACCCCGGCTTCCGGGCATATCTACTTCTCCTTAAAAGACTCCAGTTCCCAGATAAAAGCGGTAATGTTCAGGCGCCAGGCCGCTTATCTTCCCTTTGCCCCCAGGAACGGCTTGCAGGTGCTGGTGAAAGGCTCGCTGGACGTTTACGCCCCCAGGGGGGATCATCAGATAATAGTTGACCTGCTGGAGCCGAAAGGGGTCGGCTCTCTGCGGCTGGCTTTCGAAGAACTCTGCGCCAGATTGAAAGCGGAGGGGCTGTTTGATGAGCGGCATAAGAAGCCGTTGCCGGCTTACCCGGAAAAGATCGGCTTGATTACTTCCCCGAGCGGAGCGGTGGTGCATGACCTTGTCCAGGTAATTCACCGGCGTTACCCCTGCGTCAGGATAGAAATATATCCGGCAGCCGTTCAGGGCGGGGAGGCGAAAAGCGAAATCTGTTCGGCCTTGAAGAAAACGAAGCAGCAGGCCGAGCCGCCGGACTTATTGATTCTGGCCCGGGGAGGCGGCTCCATGGAGGATCTGGCTCCCTTTAATTCGGAAGAGGTGGCACGGGCGATTTTTGGAGTTTCGATACCGATAATCTCCGCGGTCGGCCATGAAAGCGATTTCACCATTGCCGATCTGACGGCTGATCTGCGGGCTCCCACCCCTTCGGCGGCCGGGGAGCTGGCGGTCAGGGACAAGCAGGATATCCTGTCCGGGATAAGAGAGAAATCTATCCGGCTGGTAAACAGCCGGGAGGAACGCTTATCTCAGGAGAAACTGAAACAGGCCGGTCTGCGGAAGAGATTGTCCCGGGTTTCGCCCCGGCAGACCGTAAATGACCGGCTTCAGCGGCTGAGTGATCTGCAGCAGGCTCTGGAACGCACTATCCGGAGACGCCTCGGAGAGTCTAAGCAGAACCTCTCCTATCTCAACCGGGACCTGTACCGGCCTCTTCCAGACCTTTCCCGCCATCGTCACGACCTGGAAAGAATCTCCACTGAACTGCTTAAAACGCAAAAAGAAACGCTGACCGGAAAACGGCAGGCCTTTTCCCTGACAGCGGAACATCTTAATGCCCTGAGCCCCCTGAACACTTTAGACCGGGGGTACGGTCTGGTCCGGGACCGGCAGGGAAACCTGATCAGGCAGACCGAACAGATAGAGATCGGGAATGACCTGGATATTATCCTGGCCAAAGGAAAACTGGATGCCCGGGTAACCCGTATTTATCAGGACAACAACCTTAAAGGCATTACTTCTGAAGCGTAAGCGAGGTTTCCGCTCTGTACATATCCACGATCGGCAGCTTAAAGGCGTTTTTTCCCAGCAGGAAATCGGAAAACCCCTGAGGAAACGCCCGGTAACGCAGCGCCACCTTGAGATTAAGCGGGCCCTCCACCCCCTCCTGGGGCAGGATGAACCGGAAATCCCTGGAGACGGTGGCTTTGGGGGGAATAGAGGTGTTGTTCGAGCGGGCGATTTTCCAGATCTTATAGGTGCGTTTCCCCTTATTGTCGTATCCCTGGACATTAAATATCACCGTACCCGGTTCGATATCCCCGTTCTTCTTCAACTTGCCGGTATGGTAGAGGAGTTTGCCGTTCTTATCCTTTACCTCTATATCCAGCCAGATCTGACGTAATTCGTTCATGCCGGTGGGGAGGTTGTGACCGGCCTCCGCATTGGTGACCGCCACTTTGAATTTCACTTCTTTCCCGGATGACACCTCCCCGGGAGCTTCTATCCTGAGTTGGGCCGCGTTCTGCAGGCGCTTTCTGGCCATGGCTCCGTACTTGGGAAATCCCATTCTTTCCAGAACCGTGTAATTGGCCCCCACAAAATTATGGGGCCTGACATTGGCTCTGGGCGGCCCTCCTATGGCGGCCACTCTCGGGGTATCGATTTTTTTGAGGGTCTGGCTGATTTTAATGGAATTCTCTATTCTGGCCATATGGCAGTCCTGGCAGATGATGTTGTGCTTGGCGTAAACCGAGCCTTTCCATTCCTGGTAAGTGTCCACGATCGGGTTGTTGTTAATCGGGTTGAACATGCTGTGACAGGAGGCGCAGAACTCGGCCGAGCGGTGCAGGGGCGAGTACTCGGATTTGTGCCCCACTACCGGGCTGTCCTTGAAGGGGCCGTGTTTCACGTTTCCGGGGTCGAACATGATAGAAGCGTTTCCCTGCCTGCCGATGGGAGCCTTCTTGCCAGTCACCTCTTTGATCGAGTGGCAGACGTCGCACTGAACCCCGAACTTGATATTGGCGATGGCCGGGTTCTGGGGAGTGGCGTCCTTGGGAGAAAGCATGGTGTTGGTCAACACCCCGATGGTGGCATGGCAGCCGGCGCAGTAGACATTAAACCTGCCATTGGTCTCTTTGGCGCAAAGCCGCCACATGACCTGCCAGTAAGGGTCGGTATAAGCCAGCGAATGCATGGACCCCCTCCATTCCGCATAGATGTCATAATGACACATGGAACAGGTCAGGTTGGGCAGGAAATCTATATAAAAAGCGGGTCGGCCGCTTACCGTCTGTAGCAATAAGGGGTAGAAGGGGAAGAGGTCGGTGATTTTCTTTTCTTTGGCCAGGGCGGAACCGGGGAGGGTAAAAGTCAGGGCAGTGATAATTATTAAAAACAAGCGCTTCATGTTTTTAATAACCGTTCAAACTCGGTTACCACCCTTTTCGCTACCGTTTTCCAGGTCTGGCTTCGCCGGGAAATTCCTTTTCGGTTCCAGGTCCGGTTCAAGGCTTGAGAAATTCCCCGGGCTATTTTTTCAGGATCATTGTTTTCCATGAGAATCCCGCAGTCCCGATTGTCAATGACCTCGCTGTTACCCCAGCAGTTGACGGCCAGCGCCGGAATCCCGCAGGCTCCGGCCTCCAGCAGCACGTTGGCCATTCCCTCCCGGCTGCTGGCCAGGCAGAAAAGATCAGACGCATTATACCACATTACCAGTTCTTCATGGGGCATGGCCTGGACAAATCTTACCTTATCGCTTATCCCCAGGGAGACGGCCAGGTTTTCCAGATATTTTTTCATGTCTCCCTCTATGCCGGCCGAACCGATGATAATCAAAGAGACCGGAACATCTTCCCGCAGCAGGGAAACCGCTTCGATCAGAAGATGAAACCCCTTTCTCTCCACCAGGTGCCCAACTGAAAGGACTATTTTTTCCCGGGAATCAAGCCCTAATTCCCGGCGGGCGCTCTGCCGGTCGACCGGATAGAATTTATCGGTATCCACTCCATTGGGGATAACCTTGATCTTTTCCGCCGGGATTCCCAGTTCCACGGCTCCTTCCTTAAGAGACCGGGCTACGGAAAAAACCCGGGCCGCCTGTTTCAGGGCAAATTTTACCTGGCGTCCGCGAACCGGATACCTCGGAAGATCAAAGATATCATGCCCCCTCAGGGTTACGGTTACCGGCACCTTGAATAAACGCCCCAGTAAAACCGCGGCAAAGCCGTCCGGGTAAGCCAGGTGCGCGTCAATCAGATCAAAATCAAAGACCTTCTTGAGCCTCTTAGCAAAAAGATATAAGGAAAAGAAAAAAAACAGGCCGTCTAACGGCTTAAAAAATTTGGGAATCGAAAAATGCCGAGGATAGTAAACCTCCAAACCATCAATATTCAAGTGCCCGGCCACCTTGGACCGGTAAGCGTACCGCTTCATCCAGCCGACCAGGGGGGTAGAGGGAACAGGGGATACCACCTTCAACTCGCAGGACTTCCCCACCTCAGCCATCCTGTTTTTTACAAAAACCCCGTAAACCGGCTGAACGTTATTGGGAAACATGGAACTTATCACCAACACCTTCATCGCGGGGTTCCCCCGTTATCGGGATTGTTCATGAAAGCTCGATAACGGTGGTCCAGGAATATCTTTGCAGCCAGGGGAAATAACCGAACATTGTACGCTCCAGTTCCCGGGCCTGGAACAATATCCGCTCCAGGGTTTTCCTGTCTTTATAAACTTTAGCCAGCAACAAGACCGGCAGGGTAAACAGATTAAACTCCTTATGGGTTACCCGGGAAAAATATTTATTGAAAGAATCGATTTCAGGGATAGTGAAAGGGTGCTCTTCCGGTGTTCGGTTGGCAGGGGTAAGAGCGCGGTAAATAGAAATAAGGGGATTGGTTCCCAGCGGCTCGATAAAGATCGCCCGGCCCTCCGGCTTCAGTACCCGTCTGATTTCCCTGAGAGCGGCGGGGGTGTTCAGGTGGTGCAGGATCGCCCGGCCGACCACCAGGTCGAAGGAACCATGGTCGAAAGGCAGTCGGTGACAGTCACTCCGGGCGATATTCATCTGGATATCCGGATGCTGCCTTTGAACGGTTTTGCGGTTGTTAACCAGGGAATCAAAGGAAAGATCGACCGAAATTATTTCCTGAGGGTGATGATTAACCAGGTTAATAAAGAGGTCCCCATAGCTTCCGCAGCCGTATTCCAATACCACCTGGCCGGACAGATCCCCCAGCAGATCCAGAAAATACTCCTTGAACGGCCGGCCGAAACCCAGTTCATAAAATTCCTGATAAAATGATAAGAAACGTTTCTGGCCGGACAGTTCATCGAAAAAGGCCTTTTCCTGCTGGTTTCTGTTATTCAAGGTTTTCTCCTGGATTGATCAAAACTTTTCATCCCGGTCTATTCATAAACTTGGCTGACATTTGCCAGACCCCAGAAAATGAATCAG
>JBHHXV010000145.1:0-5866 GCA_046757225.1 bacterium | reverse complement strand
AATTACGGTCTAGTCCTGCAAGTCCTTTGGCCAAGTAACTTTTTAACCAATGTCTTACTGTGTGCGGATTGCGGTTAAGTTGTTCGCCAATCTTGACCGCTGATTTCCCTTCTGAATTCAGCATGACCATAAAAGCTTTTTCCGAATTCTGGGAGGATGATTGTCCTCGATATCGTTCTAACTCCAATTTTTCCGCTTCTGTCAGATTAACCCTTATCATGACTTACCTCCTTGTTTTTCAATGATTTTACCAAAAAACAAGAGGCTAGGTCAATTACTTATAGTTAATTATGCGGATATGCTTAGTAGTTTACTTGTTGACTTTCGGGTTCTGTTATCTTTATGCGGGATTGCCAACTTGAGCGTAACTTTTGACGAAACAGATAATCCATTTTATACTTGATAGATATTTTAGACAACCATTAATAACCCGAATTATCAGGGTTAACTTCTTTTTTCTGACAAGTTCTGCCCGGATGGTGACATGATTCCTTTACCGGTACGGACTCTGGCAAATGACTAAGTTTATGAAGAGTCTGGGGTCTAGAGCGATTCTGGTGGTTACGGTATTATTCCTGGGACCCTCGGTTTTGGCAGCGCCTCTTTCCTTGAAGCCGAGAGAGATTCTGGATAAGGTGGACGATCTCTTTCGGGGGGAGGCGAATCAGGGCAGGATGACCATGACCATCACCACAGCCCATTGGAAACGGAAACTCTCCCTGGAGTTCCAGAATAAAGGCAGGGACAAGGCTCTCTACCGTATCGTATCCCCCAAGAAAGAGAAAGGAACCGCCACCCTGCGTTCGGGAAAGGAGATCTGGAATTATCTCCCCAAGATAAAGCGGGTGATCAAGCTGCCCTCCTCCATGATGTCCGCCTCCTGGATGGGCAGCCATTTCTCCAATGACGACCTGGTCAAGCAAACCCGGATGGCCGACGATTTTTCTTATAAAGTAACTCATGGGTCTTATAAGAATCAGAAAGCAGTGGTGGAGATTACCTGCATTCCCCATCCTGAGGCGGCGGTCGTGTGGGGAAAGGTGGTGGTCAGGGTGCGGAAACCGGATTTCCTGCCGCTGGTAATTCTCTATTACGACGAGGACCTGAACCTGGCCCGCACCTTTACTTATATGAATGTCCGTCATCTGGGAGGCCGGACTTTGCCGACTATGATAAAAGTGGTTCCCACTGATAAGCCGAACGAATCTACGGTGGTTGAATTTCAGGAAATAACCTTTGACCTGCCATTAGAGGACAGGCTCTTTTCATTGCGTAATCTGCAACGTTAGGGTAGGAAAAATATGCGCTATGCCTGGCGGAATCTCTGGCGTAACCGGAAGCGGACCGCGATCACCCTGGCGGCGGTGGCTTTCAATACGGCTATTTTGATAGCGACTTTCTCTTTGATCGAGGGAATGCTCAAACAATCGGTGGGGAACGTTACCAACCTGGTGACCGGAGAAGCCCAGGTACATGCCCCCGGCTACCTGGAAGATTTTTCGTTATACAAAACGCTCTCCCGGCCCCAGGCGATTCTTGAAACCGCTCTTTCCCATAAAGTAGCCGCTGCTCCCAGGTGCTACGGGTACGGCCTGATTTCCAGCGGCCCTAAATCAGCCGGTGCCTTCTTTCGAGGAGTCGTACCAGAACTTGAGCGCAAAACCTTCGACCTGGCCAACCACCTGGAAGAGGGGAGTTATCTGGCTGATAAACCGGAACGGGGACTCGTGCTGGGCAAAAAGCTGGCCCGTTCCCTTAACGTATCGGTCGGCTCTGAAGTGGTCGTGGTGGTTCAGGCGGCTGACGGCTCGCTGGGAAACGATCTCTACACGGTTACCGGTATCCTCAAAACTACCGGGGAGAGTATCGACAGGAATGCCGCTTTTCTGCATATGGCTGATTTCCGGGAGCTGTTCGTGCTGGGTGACCGGATTCATGAGATCGCCTTTAACACCCGGGGAAAATTTTCTCTGAAAAAGCTGGTGTCGGTTGTTAAAAAGGTGGCTCCAAAAGAAGAAATAAGAAACTGGCGGGAGCTGCTGCCTATGTTTTCCGATATGGTCAACCTTTCGGATGTCAGCATCTGGATTATGGGGGTGATTTTCTTCCTGGCCGCCGCTCTGGGAGTGATGAATACCATGCTGATGGCTACCTATGAGCGGATTCACGAGTTTGGCGTTATGAAAGCCCTGGGTGTCACCCCCTGGCGGATTATCCGGGAGGTGGCGGCCGAAGCTTTGCTGCTGTCTCTGATCGCTACCGGGGTGGGGATGTTTTTGGGAATAACCGGCTCGTACTATCTGCAAATAGTGGGAATCGATACCACCCGGTTTGTTTCCGGCACCACCACCATGGCCGGCGTGGCTTTCGATCCGGTCTGGCGGGCGGCTCTCAGCCTGAAAGCGGTGGTCAGCCCGGTGGTGATTATGTGGATTATCTGTGTGCTGGCCGCTCTTTATCCGGCCATGGTCGCCGCCCGCCTGGACCCGGTTGAGGCAATGCAGCATGTTTGAAATTTTAAAGGAGCGAATTACAATGAGAAAACTTCTTGAAGGAGATCAACTTATAAAACATGCCCAGGAATTAGGTGTTGATGATAATTGCCATAATCATTATGAATTGCAACGTCGAGTAATAGAGGCGGAACGATCAATTAGGGAACATAAGCTTTGGATAATTGCATTAATTTCAGGGATAGCATCTGCTATTAGTGCGGCTACAGCTATTGTTGCTGTTTTATCTAAGTAAATATGAACTTCCCCCTACCCTGACCCTTTCCCCGGTGGGGAGAGGGAATGAATAAGGAGGAGGCTTCTCTTTAACTTCCTCTCCCCTGGGGGAGAGGATTGAGGTGAGGGGGAAGGGGGGGAACAACGAAATGAAACGAAACAATATTGATAAGTGTAGAACCCTGCGTAAAAATCAGACGGAAGCAGAAAAGAAGCTATGGCATGTACTACGGAACCGTCAACTTGCCGGGGTGAAATTCCGCAGGCAATTTCCTGTTGGTCAATACATAGTAGATTTTTATTCCCCGGAATACAAGCTTGGGGTGGAAGCGGACGGTGGCCAGCATTATCAAGACAAAGGCAGACGATATGATGAATCAAGAACCAAAGAGCTGGCTGATCTGGATGTTAAAATTCTGAGATTCAGTAACCTGGATATCTTGAATAATATTGAGGGAGTTTGTGAGGTAATTTTGAAGGTTATTGAAAATAGCAAAACTGAATCCCCCTCACCCTGACCCTCTCCCCAAGGGGAGAGGGGACCATAAGATAAACGGATTTGGAAATGATAATACGATTGGCCTGGCGCAGTATCTGGCGGCATAAAAGGCGAACCATTATTACGGTGATCTCGATCGCCTTCGGGCTGGCCCTGGCGGTGTTTCTGATCGCCTGGGGAAACGGGATCTACTCCCAGATGACCGATGACGCGGTGCGGATGCAGGCCGGGCACATCACCCTGGAGCATGTTGACTACCGAACTGCCCCTTCTGTGGATCTTTACATAAATCGTTTGACCGGGTTAAGAGTAGGAATAGAAGCTCTTCCAGAGGTGGAAGAAACCAAACTTTTAATCCTTGGTCAGGGGGTGGCCAAGTCCGGGGCCGGGTCGGTCGGGGTGTCGGTAATTGGCGTTGCACCATCAAGCGAAGCGAAAACATCTCCTTTAGCCCGCAGGATAATTTCCGGGAAATACCTCGAAAAGACTGACGGCTCTATGGTAATCGTGGGGAGTAAACTGGCCAGGCGCCTGAATTTGAAAACAGGAAAAAAACTGGTAATCACCGCCAATGACGCCTCCGGCGAATTGGTGGAGGAACTTTGCCGGGTGAAAGGGATCTTCGAGGTGGGAGCGGAAGAGGTGGACGGATTTCTTGTTCAGGCTCCCCTGAACTTCATCCGCCGCCTTTACCGGATGCCCTCGGAAAGCGCCACCCAGTTGGGAGTGATCTTGCGTAATCCCGATGACCAGGAAATCGTTCTTGGAAAAATTCACCTAATGTTGTCAAACCGACCGATTAATGCTTATCCCTGGCAGGAGATCATTCCTGATCTGGCTGCGTACATAAAACTTGACCGGGGATCGAATCTTATCTTTCAAGGAATTCTGCTTTTCTTGATATTATTCACGATTTTCAATACTGTCTTAATGTCAGTGATCGAGCGTCAGCATGAGTTCGCCGTGTTGTCGGCCATCGGGGCGGTAAGTTTTCAGATTAAGTTGCAATTATTCTGGGAAGCGGCTTTTATCGGTTTGATCGGCTGTTTCTGCGGGTTGCTGATTGGCGGGACGGCCGCTTATGCCATGCAGGTATACGGGCTTGATTTGAGCGGTTTATACAAGGAAGGACTGACGGTTTCCGGTTTTGCGATCAATACCAGGATGTACGCCCGCTTAACGCCTTCGCTCCTGATCTGGTCAGGAGGAATAGTAGCGGGAGCGACCGTACTGTTAAGCCTGATCCCCATGAGGAGGATCGACCGGATTTCCATTGTCGATACCCTGCGAGGATAAAATAATGAGTATTGTAAAATTACAAGGCTTATCTAAGGATTACGGTGAGGGTGAAGTTGTCGTTCATGCCTTGCGGGGGGTGGATTTCGAGCTGAAGTCCGGAGATTTCGCGGCCCTGGCCGGGCCGTCCGGGTCGGGAAAGAGCACTCTTTTAAACATCATTGGCGCCTTGGACAAGCCGACTTCTGGCTCGGTGGAAGTGGACGGTCACCGGCTTACTGAACTTTCCCGGACGAAACTCAGCTGTTTAAGGAGAGACCGGATCGGGTTCGTTTTCCAGAATTATAACCTTATTCCGGTAATGACCGCTTTGGAGAACGCCGAATATATCCTCATGCTCCAGGGAGTGCCTAAGGATGAACGCCGGGATAGGATAATAAAGTTGTTAAGGGAAGTGGGCTTGGACGGGTTGGAGCACCGCCTTCCGAAAGAGCTTTCCGGCGGCCAGCAGCAGCGGGTGGCCATTGCCCGGGCCATCGCTGCCGAGCCGGCTCTGGTGCTGGCTGACGAGCCGACTGCCAATGTGGACTCAAAAACCGCCCGCTCCCTGCTTGATCTCATGAGCGCTTTAAATGAAGAAAAAGGAATAACCATTCTCTTCTCCTCTCACGACCACCAGGTTATGAAACAGTCCAGGCGGCTCATCATGCTCAAGGATGGCCGGATTTCGCAGAATGGCGCATCATAAAACCGCTATTATTATGCTCCTGGTGTTCCTGGCCGCTCCTTCTCTATCCCTGGCCATAATGGGAAACAGCGAAAAAAAGTTTGGTCTGGACGGCAGTATCAGAACCATCGGGGCGGGAATCGATAATTATGATTTTGCCCCGTTTTACGGTAAGAACAACCCTGATGACGGTTTTTCGCAAACCTTATTACGGCTTACCGCCGGAGGTCGCCCGAGAGACTGGCTGAGTTATGAAATCCACGCCCTCCAGAGTTTGAGCCTGACCACCAGGGGGTCTTCCTCCACCGGAACCGCCACCTTCAGCCTGGCTTCCCGCAAGACCCGCTACCGGATGCTGGACGACACCCGGGAATGCGCGGCGGTCTTGTCCGTGCATCCGTTGAAGGATGACGGTCACGCGTTCGTCAGCGTAGGCTGGGCTGGCATTCTCGGGGGGTGGACGTTCTTCAACGAGAAGGGGCTGTTCATCGCCAACAATCTGGGAGGCGGCTGGGCGACAAATCCCACCGCAGTCCCCACACTGATCCTCGAACGAATCATCGCGCAGAAGGCGGGCAGTGTGGAGGAAGCAGTCCGCCTCATCCGCAGCACGCCTCGAATGCGCGGCCAGGTCATGGTGATCGCGCAGACCCGGACGGACGATCGACCCGCCGA